>NZ_JBYCLB010000215.1:0-2754 GCF_057473705.1 Mycobacterium sp. TH-M15
GGGTGCGCCGCGGGTGCCGCCCTCGCGGGGCTCGGCGCCATCCCCGTCAGCCGGGTGAGGGTTTTGACGCCCGCGGTGCATGTGGCCGATATCGCGCTGACCTCCGGCGAGGAGATGGTGCTCGACCTGGTGCGGCACGGACAGTCAACGGACAACGTGGCCGGCATCCTCGGCACCACACCGCCCGGCGCCGCGCTCACCGACCTCGGCAAAGAACAGGCGATCGCCGTCGGGCAGGCCCTCTACAACGGTGGCGACAACGACATCGACGGGGTCTACGCCTCGGAGTTTCTCCGGACGCAACAGACCGCGTGGCCACTGGACCAGTTGCTGCTGGGCCATAGCGACTATGGCCAAATCCCGTCCGGCCCCACTCCGCTACTGGAGCCAAGCCAGATCCTGTACGGCCTCGACGAGGTCGATGCCGGCATCCTCAACGACGCACACCTGAACATCCTCACCGAACTCGCCTACCTAGCGGCCCCGGTCCAATGGATACTCGGTGATTACTTCGCGCCGATGCTGGGCGCCACCGCGAACCCCAACGGGGCGGCGTTCGAGGATCGCTTCACCGATGCCGTGCAGACGATCTACCACGCGGGCGGTGCCACTTCCGGCGGTGACTTGCACGACGTGGCGTTCTCCCACGATGGGGCGATCACCGCCTGGACGCTGATGAACGTCAAGAACCCGGACTTCGGTCTCGTGCTGCAGGGACTGATCGAGAAACAAGAACTGCTGCCCAACACCGGCCAGGTCGTGATCGAAGGCAATCCCACCGACGGCTGGACGCTGGTCAGCTGGGATGGGCACGATGTCCCACAGACCCCCGACCTGTTGACCGGCCTGTTCGTCGACTGGCGTGACCTGATCACCGCGCCGCAGATGGCGCTGTGGAACCTGTGGGAGGCGATCCAGGGCGGCGACCAGGCAGACATCTCGAGTGCGTTCCAGAACGGTCTGGGCCAAATCTCCGCGGCGATAACCCAATTCCCCCAAGCCGTGATCGACACCCTCACCGACAGTGCCGGCACGGCGGGGCAGACGGCGGGCAGCTCGGTTCTGGACGGCCTCGCGTCGGTGATCTGAGACCCGGCGGGCACGCAGTTCCCCGGTCGAGCCGACCGATAGGATTTCCCACCATGACCAGTACCGATCCGGCGCCGAACCCGCACGCCACCGCCGAACAGGTGGACGCGGCCCGGCACGACAGCAAGCTCGCCCAGGTGCTCTACCACGACTGGGAGGCGGAGAACTACGACGAGAAGTGGTCCATCTCCTACGACGAGCGCTGTATCGACTACGCCCGCGGCCGGTTCGACGCGATCGTGCCCGAGCAGGAACAGCGGAAGCTGCCCGTCGAGCATGCCCTGGAGCTGGGCTGCGGCACCGGGTTCTTCCTGCTCAACCTGATGCAGTCCGGGGTGGCCCGGCACGGCTCGCTCACCGACCTGTCACCGGGGATGGTCAAGGTGGCGGTCCGCAACGGCCGGCAGCTCGGCCTGGCCGTCGACGGCCGGGTGGCCGACGCGGAGGGAATCCCGTACGCCGACGACAGCTTCGACCTGGTGGTCGGCCACGCCGTGCTGCACCACATCCCGGACGTCGAGCTCTCGCTGCGCGAGGTGCTGCGGGTGCTCAAACCCGGCGGGCGATTCGTCTTCGCCGGCGAGCCGACCACCGTCGGCAACGGCTACGCCCGCGCCCTGTCCACGCTGACCTGGCGGGCCACCACCAACGTGGCCAAGCTGCCGGGACTGGGTTCTTGGCGGCGCCCGCAGGTCGAGCTCGACGAGTCGTCGCGGGCCGCCGCCCTGGAGGCCGTCGTCGACCTGCACACCTTCGACCCGGCCGAGCTGGAGCGGATGGCGCGCAACGCCGGTGCGATCGACGTGGCCACCGCCAGCGAGGAGTTCACCGCCGCCATGTTGGGCTGGCCGGTGCGCACCTTCGAGGCCGCGGTCCCGCCGGGCCGGCTGGGTTGGAGCTGGGCGATGTTCGCCTTCCGCAGCTGGACGACGCTGAGCTGGGTGGACGCCAACGTCTGGTGCCGGGTGGTGCCCAAGGGCTGGTTCTACAACGTGATGGTCACCGGGGTCAAACCGTCCTAGCTTTCCGCCGGGACGACGTCGCCTACCTGCGCTCGGCTGCCGGTGTCGCCGCGCTGCGCGAGGTGGCCGGCTTCGCGCTGACCGACGCCGGCCGGGTTTCCGACATCGCCGCGGTGCGCCGCCGGTTCGGCGACCGGGCGCCGGCCCTGATCGAGACCGTGCTGCTGCGCCGCCGGGCGCCGGCCAAGCTGGCCGGCCTACCCGGGGTGGCCGACTGGCTCTTCACCGACGAGGCGCTGCAGCAGGCCAGCGCCGCACCGGTCGCGCTGCACCGGGCCCACCGGATCGCCGCCGCGCTGCCCGACGCCGCGGTGCACGACGCGACCTGCTCGATCGGCACCGAACCGGCCGCGCTGACGCAGGCCGGGCTGCGCCGGGTGCTCGGCAGCGACCTGGACCGGGTCCGACTGGCGATGGCGGCCCACAACGTGCCGGGCGTGCCGTTGGCGCGCGCCGACGCGCTGCACCCGATCACCCGCGACACCGTCGTGCTGGCCGACCCGGCGCGGCGCGGCGCCGGGCGGCGCCGGTTCCACCCGGCCGACTACCGGCCCGCGCTGGACGCCCTGCTGCAGGCCTACCACGGCCGGGACGTCGTCGTAAAATGCGCTCCCGGAATCGATTTCGATGAGGTTCGGCTGCT
>NZ_JBYCLB010000216.1:0-4062 GCF_057473705.1 Mycobacterium sp. TH-M15
GTCGGTGAGGTCGCCGGGGTCCACACCGCCGACCAGCAGGGCGGCCAGCGTGCCGTCGGCCGCCGCGGCCAGCATCGCGTCGGTGTCCCGGCCCGGCGCCGACGGCAGATCGGCCTCCGCCACGCCCCAAACCTCGGCGACCTGGCCGCGGGCGCCGGCGTCGGTCAGCGGCCGGCCGCCGGGCAGCAGCCCGGCCAGTGCGCCGGCGTCCAGCGCCCCGCGCTCGCCGGCCCGGCGCGGCACCCAGGCCAGCCGGGCACCGGTGTCGTCGGCCAGCCGGGCGGCGGCCGACAGCGCCCCCGGCGACCCGGCCAGCCGCTCGCCGACCAGGACCACCGCGCCGGGTCTGCGCAGCGCCGCGCCGAGCGGGGCCTGGTCGTCACCGGTGCGCAGGCCGTCCAGCACGGCCGCCTCGCCGCCGGGCACCGCCGGGACCAGCGTGCCGAGCATCTTGGCTAGGGCGCGGTCGGCGAACGGTGCGATCGAATACACCCGGGTGTGGTGTTTGCGGGCCGCCTTGCGTAGCCGCAGGAAGACGATCGGCGCCTCCTCCTCCGGCTCGAAACCGACCAGCAGCACCGCCGGCGCGGCCTCCAACCCGGTGTAGCTGACGCCCACCGTGCCGCCGGCCACCCGGGCGGCCAGGAAGGCGGCCTCTTCGGCGGAGTGCGGCCGGGCCCGGAAGTCGACGTCGTCGCTGCTCAGCGCGACCCGGGCGAATTTCGCGTAGCCGTAGGCGTCTTCGGCGGTCACCCGGCCACCGACCAGCACCCCGGCCCGGCCGCGCGCGGCGGCCAGCCCGCGGGCGGCCAGCGCCAGCGCGTTCGGCCACGACGTGGCGGTGAGGTTCCCGTCGGTGTCGCGGACCAGCGGCGTGGTGATCCGGTCCCGCTGGGTGGCGTAGGTGAACGCCCACCGGCCCTTGTCGCAGTTCCACTCCTCGTTGACCTCCGGATCCTCGCCGGCCATCCGGCGCAGCACCGTGCCCCGGCGGTGGTCGGTGCGCTGGGCGCAGCCGGCGGCGCAGTGCTCGCAGACGCTGGGGGTGGAGACCAGGTCGAACGGGCGGGCCCGGAACCGGTAGGAGGCGCCGGTGAGCGCACCGACCGGACAGATCTGGACGACGTTGCCGGAGAAGTAAGAGTCGAACGGCTGGTCGGCGTAGATCCCGACCTGCTGCAGCGCGCCGCGCTCCATCATCTCGATGAAGACGTCGCCGGCGATCTCGCCTGCGAACCGGGTGCACCGGGCACACATGATGCACCGGTCCCGGTCCAGCAGCACCTGGCTGGAGATGTTGATCGGCTTGGGGAAGACCCGTTTGGCCTCCTCGAACCGGGTCTCGGTGCGGCCGTGCCGCATCGCCTGGTTCTGCAGCGGGCACTCGCCGCCCTTGTCGCAGGTCGGGCAGTCCAGCGGGTGGTTGATCAGCAGCAGCTCCATCACCAGGTGCTGGGCCCGGTCGGCCTCCGGCGAGGTGTGCTGGGTGCGCACCACCATCCCCTCGGTGGCGGCCACCGCGCACGACGGCTGCGGTTTGCGCTGGCCCTCGATCTCCACCATGCACTGTCGGCACCAGGCCACCGGGTCGAGCAGCGGGTGGTCGCAGAACCGCGGGATGTCGATGCCGCACCGTTCGGCGGCCCGGATGATCAGTGTGCCCTTGGGGACGGTGATCTGCCGGTCGTCGATGGTGAAGGTCACCAACTCCAGGTCGCCGGGGCGGGTCACGCCGTGCCTCCGTTCGGTACGTGCATGCTCGCTTTCGGGTCGAACGGGCACCCACCCTGCTCCAGGTGGGCGATGTACTCGTCACGGAAATACTCGATCGAGGATTTCACCGGCATCGCCGCGCCGTCACCCAACGCGCAGAACGACTTTCCGAACAGCACGTCGGCGATGTCGAGCAGCGTGTCCAGGTCTTCGGCGGTGCCGCGACCGGTCTCCAGCCGCTCGTAGATCGGTACCAACCAGTAGGTTCCCTCGCGGCACGGGGTGCACTTGCCGCACGACTCGTGCTTGTAGAACTCCGACCAACGCCGAGCGGCGCGCACCACGCAGGTGGTCTCGTCGAAGATCTGTAATGCCTTGGTGCCCAACATCGATCCGGCCGACGCCATGCCCTCGTAGTCCAGCGGGACGTCCAGATGCTCCTCAGTCAGCAACGGCGTCGACGACCCGCCCGGGGTCCAGAACTTCAGCCGGTGCCCGGTGCGGACCCCGCCGGCGTAGCCCAGCAGCTCACGCAGCGTGATGCCCAACGGCGCCTCGTACTGACCGGGTTTGTTGACGTGCCCGGAGAGCGAGTAGATGGTGTAGCCCTTCGACTTCTCGGTGCCCATCGCGCGGAACCAGTCCGGGCCGTTGTGCAGGATCGACGGCACGCTGGCGATCGATTCCACGTTGTTGACCACCGTCGGGCAGGCGTACAGCCCGGCCACCGCCGGGAACGGCGGCCGCAGCCGCGGCTGGCCGCGGTTGCCCTCCAGCGAGTCGATCAGCGCGGTCTCCTCGCCGCAGATGTAGGCGCCGGCGCCGGCGTGCACGGTGATGTCCAGATCGAAACCGGACCCGCCGATGTTCGTGCCCAGGTAGCCGGCGGCGTAGGCATCGGCCACCGCCGCGTGCACCCGGCGCAGGATCGGCAGCACCTCGCCGCGCAGGTAGATGAACGCGTGGTTGGACCGGATGGCGTAGCAGCAGATGACGATGCCCTCGATCAGCGTGTGCGGCGTCGCCAGCATCAGCGGGATGTCCTTGCAGGTGCCGGGCTCGGATTCGTCGGCGTTGACCAGCAGGTAGTGCGGCTTGCCGGCGTGCTCGGTCTCGCCCTGCGGCACGAACGACCACTTGGTTCCGGTGGAGAAGCCGGCACCGCCCCGGCCGCGCAGCCCGGACTCCTTGACCAGGTTGATCACCTCGTCGGGTTGCATGCCCAGCGCCCGCTGCAGCCCGCGGTAGCCGTCGTGGCGGCGGTAGCTCTCCAGCGTCCACGACTCGGGCTCGTCCCAGTACCGGCTCAGCACGGGGGTGAGCGGGGTGGCCCCGACCGCCGGCGTCATCGCCGACCGCCTTCGGCCGATGCGTCCGGGGCTTCGGGCGCGTGCATGTCGTGTTCCCGGGCGTAGCGCAGCCCGGCCAGCGTCGGTTCCGCCGGCCCGCCCTGGCCGTCGTCGGGGCGGGTGTCGGGGAAGCCGGCCAGGGTCCGCTGCATCTCGGTGAAGCTGGTCAGCGGCATGCCCCGGCTGGGCCGCAGCTGCGCGCCGGAACGCAGGTCGTCGACCACCCGCCGGGCCGATGCCGGGGTCTGGCCGTCGAAGAACTCCCAGTTCACCATCATCACCGGGGCGCAGTCGCAGGCCGCGTTGCATTCGATCCGCTGCAGGGTGATCGCGCCGTCCTCGGTGGTGCCCTCGTTGTCGACACCGAGGTGTTCGGAGAGCTCGTCGAAGATCGCGTCGCCGCCCATCACCGCGCAGAGCGTGTTGGTGCAGACCCCGACCAGGTACGTGCCGGTCGGTTTGCGCCGGTACATCGAGTAGAAGGAGGCGGTGGCGGCGACGTCGGCGCCGGTCAGCTCGAGCAGCTCGGCGATGAACGCGAGCCCGGCCGGCGTGAGGTAGGAGTCCTCGGCCTGCACCAGGTGCAGCAGCGCGAGCATCGCCGACCGCGGCTGCGGGTAGCGGGCGATGATCTCCTCGGCGTCGGCCACCAGCCGGGCGCGCACCTCGTCCGGGTAGCTCTGCGGCGCGCCGGGATGGCTGAACTGGTTGGGCTCCTCCGGCGGGCGGCCCAGCTGGACGAAGACCCGGTTGCCGTCGGTGCCGGCCGTCGGCGGCATCAGCCGGCCCCGGCCGGTCTTGTCGGCGGAACCCGTCTTGTCGCTCAGCTCGGTCATCGGTCGACGCCTCCCATCACCGGGTCGATGCTGGCCACCGACGCGATCACGTCGGCGACCAGGCCGCCCTCGCACATCGCCGCGACCGCCTGCAGGTTGGTGAACGACGGATCCCGGAAGTGCACCCGGTGCGGGCGGGTGCCGCCGGCGCTGACCATGTGCAC
>NZ_JBYCLB010000217.1:0-1758 GCF_057473705.1 Mycobacterium sp. TH-M15
GTCGATCAACCGCTTATGGGTGCGCATCTCGAAGTGCTCCCGCGAGTCCTTGTACTTGTGCGGGGACCGGATGACGCAATACACGTTCTTCTCGGTCGGCAGCGGCACCGGGCCGACCACGGACGCACCCGTGCGGGTGACCGTCTCGACGATCTTGCGCGCCGAGGCGTCGATGGCTTCATGGTCGTAGGCCTTGAGCCGGATGCGGATCTTCTGTCCCGCCACGCTTCTGCTACCTCGCTCCTAGTGGGCGCTCCGATATCGGAGAACCCGGTTTGCCCGCGCGGTGCCCTTCCGGAGTCCATCCGGACACCACGCCGAATCCTGCTGTCGCCGCTGTTTACCTGTCCTGGTTCACCGGCCCCCGCGGTCGGGTGTGTCGCCCGCACGCGGCCTCGTCCGCGCCGAAGATCTCGGCCCTGACGAGGATGGGACCGGACGCGCCCGGGTGGGCGCCGGTCGGATGCCCGGCCAGGTGCGATCCCCGGCGCAGGGCAACCTGACCAGTATGCCTCACGTCGGGTG
Organism: Mycobacterium sp. TH-M15; assembly: GCF_057473705.1. Taxonomy (NCBI): domain Bacteria; kingdom Bacillati; phylum Actinomycetota; class Actinomycetes; order Mycobacteriales; family Mycobacteriaceae; genus Mycobacterium; species Mycobacterium sp. TH-M15. The sequence continues at coordinate 526 of NZ_JBYCLB010000217.1, forward strand.
AGCGGCCAAATTCGGCCGGCGACACGAACGGCGGGGCGACGGTGTCGGCACATCCGGCACGCGAGTGACCGGGACACACGGGCGGGACGGGGCGGCCGGCGGTCCCGCCGTGTCGGCGGTATCGCCGGCCGCGCGTCATAGGTGACCGCCGCTCCCAGCCGGCTTCCGGCCGCCCGAGCGGCGACCGAATGGATTGCATCCAGGGTCCGCGGTTCGGCCGGTGTCAATGCCGCGGCCGGCGTCGAGCAGCCGGTCCGGCGTCTTGCTTGCTCAACTCACCAGCGCCAGCGCGTGCGCGCGGCGCAGCTTGCCCGACGGCGTCTTGGGCACCATGCCCGGCGCGAGCACCACGACCCGGCGCGGGCGGACGCCGACCTCGCCGACCACCTCGTGGGCGATGTCGCGCCGGATCCGGCGCAGCTGGTCTTCGTCCTCCCAGTCGTTGGACTCGGCGACCACCGCGAAACTCTCCCGGCTGTGCCCGGCGTCCAGCCGCACCGCCACTGAGCAGCCGGCCCGCACCCCGCGCACCCGGCCGGCCGCTCGCTCGATGTCGGCCGGATACACGTTGCGACCACCCATGATGATGACGTCTTTGACCCGGCCGCAGACCACCACGTGACCCCGCTCGGTGAGGTAGCCCAGGTCGCCGGTGTCGTACCAGCCCTGCTCGTCCTGGGCCGGCGCGAACCCGGCCCGGGTCAGGTACCCGGATGTGACCGACTCGCCGCGGCCCTCGATGACACCCACCGCGCGAGCCGGCAGCAGCCCGCCGTCCTCGTCGACGATGCGGGTCTGCAGCCCGGCCAGCGGCGGTCCCAGTGTGGCCAGCCGCCGGGTGTGCCCGCTGCGGGCCGGCACCGCGAGGTGCAGACGGCTGAGCAGGTCAGCCTCCACCTCGTCGGTCTGCAGCCCACCGCCGCAGGCCGAAAACGACACCCCCACCGTCGTTTCGGCCATGCCGTAGGCGCCCAGGATCGCCCGCGAACTCAGCCCGAACGGCGCGCCCGCCGCGATCAACTCGTCGACATCGGCCGGCTCCACCTGTTCGGCGCCGGACAGCGCCCAGCGCAGCGACGACAGGTCGAACTCGCCGGGGTGCGCTTGCCGACGCAGCCGCTTGGCCAGCAGTGTGTAGGCGAAGTTCGGCGCCGCGGTCATGGTGCCCCGGTACTTGTCGATGAGCCTGGCCCACAACAGAATGTCGTGCAGGAAGTCCAGCGGGGTGACCTG
>NZ_JBYCLB010000218.1:0-14740 GCF_057473705.1 Mycobacterium sp. TH-M15
GTCGAAGGCGACCGACAGGCCCTTCTGCCCGGCAGCCAGGTTGCGTCGGTAGAAGGCGTTGGACTCGGCGGCGGTGGAGAAGCCGGCGTACTGGCGGATCGTCCACGGCTGGTTGACGTACATCGTCGGGTACGGCCCGCGGATGAACGGCGCCGCACCGGGGAAGGTGTCCAGCGGGTAGCCGTCGGCCACCGCCGCATCCCGGTCGGCGGCGGTGTAGACCGGTCTGACCTCGATGCCCTCCGGGGTGTGCCAGTCCAGCTGCTCGGGGGTGTAGCCGTGCGCGGCGGCCGCCGCGGCGACGTGCTCGGCGACGGCGGCCGCAGAGGGCGCCGCGGCCGGCTCGGCCCCCGCGCGCAGCGGGACGTCGGCGAAGCTGCCGATGGTTCCGGACGACGTGCCCGTGGTCATCGTGCTCAGGCCCCCAATCGGGTGAGTAGGTCGGCCAGCGCATGCACCGCGTCGATCTTCGCGGTGAGGTAGCCGTCCGGCTGCGGGTCGGTGTCGGCAACGGACGTGGCGGGACCGGCGAGATAGATCCGGGTGATCCCGGCGGCACGCGCCGCGGCGAGCAGCCCGGAGGCTTCGTCGGCGTAGCGCGCGTCGGTGCCGCAGAGCACCGCCACGCTCGGCGAACCGGCCGCCGACACCGCGCCGGCCACCGCCCCGGCGTCGGCGAGGGGGCCCGGGTCGACCGTTTCGATGCCGCCGGATGCCAGCAGGTTGCTGGCGAACGTGGCACGGATGGTGTGTTCGGCCGTCGGGCCCAGCGGCAGCAGCAGCACCCGCGGGCGGGCCCCGGTGCGCTCCAGGAAGACATCCGAGCGGTCACGCAGCGCCTCGAACTCCGCGGCGTAGCGCCGGATTGCGGTGGCCGGCTGCGGCTGCGGCAGCGGCGCCTCGGCGAGGTTGGGGTACTCGTTGACCCCGGTGATCGCCACCCGGCGGTGCGCGATGTCCTCGGCGCGGGCCGCGGCGACCGCCGTGATCCGGTCGGCCAGGTAGCCGCGCGCCTCGGCGAAGCCGCCGCGGGCCGCCCGCGCTTCGAGGTCCTGGAAGTGCCGCCAGGCTTGGCCGGCCAGCTCGTCGGTGAGGTCTTCGACGAACCAGGACCCGCCGGCCGGGTCGAGCACCCGGCCCAGATTGGACTCCTCCAGCAGCAGCAGCTGGGTGTTGCGCGCGATCCGCCGGGTGAAGCCGGCCGAGGTGCCGGGCAGCCCGCCCGGGATGGCGGCGTCGAACGGCCAGACCAGCACGCTGTCCGCGCCGCCCACCCCGGCCCCGAACGCGGCCACCGTGCCGCGCAGCATGTTCACCCACGGGTCGCGCCGGGTCATCATCGCCATCGACGTCTCGGCGTGCACCACGGCCGCCCCGGCGGCCGGGTCACCGCCGACCTCGGCCACCCGGGCCCACAGCAGCCGGCCGGCCCGGATCTTGGCGATCGTCATGAACTGGTCGTCGTCGGCGGTGAGCCGGAAGCCGATCTGCCGCAGCGCGGCCGCGACCGGCAGGCCGGCATCGACCAGCACCCGCAGATAGGCCACCGCCGCCGCCAGGCAACCGGCCAGCTCCCAGGCCGCGGTGGCACCCGCCTCGTGCAGCGCCGGGCCGTCGACGGTGATCGCCCGGACACCCGGGTAGCCGACCGCGCGGACGGCGACGGCGGTCACCTCGTCGATCGGCGGGGCCGGACGGTCGGCGAGCGCCGCGATCAGCGGGTCGGCACCCAGGTCCACCGAGAGGGTCCGGCGGTCCGCCTCGGCGATGCGATCGACCAGCGCCAGCAGCCCGTCGGCGGCGGCGGTGTAGTCGCCGGCGGTCACGCCGTGCAGGATCACCGGGGCCAGCTGCAGGTAGACGCCGGCGAAGACTCGGCCGATGTCGGCCGGCGCCACCCCGCCGGGCCCGATCCGCAGCGCCAGCGCGCTGGCCCCCTCGGCCAGCGCGGCCAGGATCGCGTCGTTGGTTGCAGCGGCCGACTCCGTGCCCGCCGGCCCGCCGGCCGGGAACAGCTCGGCGACCTTCCATCCGGCGTTGACGTCGCGCAGCGCGTCGGCGCCCCGGACGTAGGGCCACTCGCCGGGCAGCGGCCGTTCCGGCAGCGCGTCCAGGGCGGTGTAGAGCGGCCGGATCGCGAATCCGTCCGGCTCGTGCGGCCCGGCCGGGCGTTCCACCGGGGTGTCCAGGAGCCGTTCCGGCTCGGCGCCGAGGTCGGCCGGGTCCCGGCGTGAGGTCTTGGCCAACACCTGGGCGACCGCGGTGCGCCAGCGTGCGCGCGCCTGTTCCAGATCAGCGGGTAGCGTCACCGACACCGAGGCTCCTGTACTCGCAGCATGTGGCATGGATTCGTCGGTGATCAGGCTAATTGATCCGGGTCGGCGCCGAGCGCGGCAGGTGGCCGGACGCGGATTCGGCGGGCGAATCGCCATCCGGCTGACGCCCGCCGTTAACGATCAAGCCGTAGTCTCGACCAGCGTGAGCAGGCCCGCCATCCGCGAGATCGTCCGGCCGTTGCGCGGGGTGTGGCCAGCGGTGGCGACGACACTGCGACCGGTATCGGTGTGGCGGCTGGCGGCAACGGCGACGGCGCTGATCCTGCTGATCGCCCTCGCGGTGCTGGTCCGGGTGCCCACCGCCGTTCAGCTGCGGGACTGGGCCGCAGCCACCGGTACGTGGGTTCCGCTGGCCTTTCTGGTCGCGCACGCGCTGGTCACCGTGCTGCCGTTTCCCCGCACGGTGTTCACCCTGGCCGCCGGGCTGCTGTTCGGGCCGTGGCTGGGTGTCGTGCTGGCGGTGGTCGCCAGCACGCTCAGTGCGCTGCTGGCCCTGCTGCTGATGCGGGCCTTCGGCTGGCAGTTGAACCGACTGGTGCGTCATCCGGGTGTGACGTCGCTGGACGATCGGCTGCGGTATCGCGGTGGGCCGGCGGTGGTTTCGCTGCGGCTCATTCCGGCGGTGCCGTTCTCGGTGATCAACTACGCCGCCGGAGCTTCCAAGGTCCGGCCGCTGCCGTACACGGTGGCCACCGTGGTCGGCCTGCTCCCCGGAACCGCCGCGGTGGTGCTGCTCGGCAACGCGCTCACCGGCGACGGCAGCCCGCTGCTGTTTCTGGTGTCGCTGGCCACCGCCGCGGTCGGGGTGGCGTTGCTGGTCTACGAGGTGCGCAGCCATCGCCGTCACCGAGTCCCGGCCACCGGTGCCGCAGCGCCGCCAGAGCCGGCTCTCCCCCGCTGACGCCTCAGCCGTCACCGGTGGCCGCGGCGGGCAGACCGCGGGCCCGCGGTTCGGAGAGCGCCTCGGCGGCCGCACCAGGGTCATCGTCGCCCGGTGGCTCGCCCGCCCGGCTCACCGCCGCCGCCAGCGCGCCCCCGGCAACGGCGCCGAGACCACCGGGTGTTCGATGCCCAGCAATTCAGTGAGTGCGGTTGAGAGCGGCATCGACTCCTCCTGAACTCTCCATTGGACGAACGTCAACTTTCCGTCGCACTTTCCCAAAAGCAAAGCGTCCGGTTTATGCTGTGGGCCTGCTGCCCCCGAGACATTGGAAGCCCATGAACGCTGAGAATAAGCAACGTGTGCGCGTCAACCCGCTGAGCGGTGTTGCCGGGCTGGCCGTCGGTGCCGCAATGCTAGTCCTGGGAACCGGCTCGGCGACCGCCGATCCGAGCTCCGACATCCCGGCACCCGTGGTGCCCGGGCTGCCCGGACCGGTGGCGCCGGCGATCGCACCCGACACCGCCGAAGCCGCACCCGCGGCCGCCCCCGGCGTCGCCGCACCGGACGCACCCGCCGCCGCACCCACCCCCTGGCTGCCCTGGCTCCCCGCACCCGCCGACACCACCGAAGCCGCACCCGCGGCCGCCCCCGGCGTCGCCGCACCGGACGCACCCGCCGCAGTCGCCCCGGAAGCACCCGCCGCCCCCTGGCTGCCCTGGCTCCCGGCACCGGCCGCACCGGCCGCACCCGGGCCGATCGCCGCGGACTCCGCTGGGCTGCCGGGACTCCCTGCCACGCAAGCGGTTCCGGATGTTCCGACGGCACCAGGCGCGCCGGTTGAACAGCCGGCACCCGCCGCGCCCTGGCTGCCCTGGTTACCCGCCCCGGCCGCACCGGAACCCGACGCCTCGACCGCGCCCGTGATCCCAGGATCGATCGGGACGTAAAAGCCGGGGCGGCAACCGAAGCCGCCCTACCGGATGGTTACGGTGCTGAGGCCAAATAGTCACCGTCGGTGGTGCTCAACCCGGTTACAGTCTGAGCAGTGTCACACCCTGACACGACGGGACTCGTCCCGTTTGCGCACGCTGAGAGGACCGGATCAATGGCTGATCAAGACGTCGCGATACGCAAGTACGTGACCGAGTTCATCGGGACGTTCGTCTTCACCTTCTCGGTGATCGGCATCGTGGCGGCCGGTGCCGACACCGCGTCGACCGCCATCGGCATCGGCGCCGCCTTGATGGTGATGGTGTATGCCAGCGGCCACATCTCCGGCGGCCACCTGAACCCGGCGGTCTCGATCGCCGCCTACCTGCGCGGTGCGCTGCCGCCGAAGGACTTGGCGCCCTACGTCGTCGCGCAGCTGCTCGGCGCGCTGGCGGCTTTCGGGGCCGGGTTCGGCCTGTGGAGCCGTCGCTACCAGTTTCACACCCCGGTCGTCGACCTCACTGCCTCGGTCTGGCCGGCGTTCATCGCCGAGCTGGTGTTCACCTTCGCGCTGTGCTACATCGTCCTGCAGACGGCCACCGCCAAGAAGAACGCCGGCAACAGCTTCTACGGCCTGGCGATCGGGTTCATCGTCACCGTCGGCGTGGTGGCGGTCGGCAGCATCTCCGGCGCCTCGTTCAACCCGGCGATCACCTTCGGCCTGCTGCTGCCGGGGCTGTTCGCCTGGAAGTTCGCCTGGGTCTACTGGGTCGCCGAGGTGCTCGGCGGAATCCTCGCCGCGGTGGCCTACAAGGTGACCACACTCGAGGAACACCACGCACACACCGGCTAGATAAATAGGGGAAGCCGGATGGCCGGGTAGGTGGCATCGTCGCCTACCCGGCTATTCCGTGTCCGGCCCCCGAATCGTCATCGCCGCGAAGATGACCAGCAACGCCGCCGGGGCGGTGACGTTCGCCGGCTTGTTGCGCACCCGGACGTGCATCGCGATCGCCCCGGTGAAATACAGCGTCAACGCCGCCGTAGTCAGCCGGGCCAGCCGGGCCAGCCGCGGCGAGAAGAACACCGAGAGCAGCCCGAGCGCGGTGGCGCCCTTCGCCACCGGCACCAGCCAGCGCAGCCGCAGCGGCACGCCCAGCGTCTCCATCTGCCGGGCGACATACCGGATCGGGATCGCCGACGCCACCGCGTCCCCGGCCTCGAAGGCGCCCAGCGCGGCGTAGGTCCAGCGGGACGTCAGCACCCTCACCGAGGACCGGCGCCAAGCTCCGGCGGCGGCGCCACTGCGTCGACCGGCTTGCGGGCGTCGGCCTCGGCTTTGGCCACCGCCTGGGCCAGCGCCGGGTCGGTCTGGGTGGTGAACCAGTCGGCGACCTCGGCGGCGTCGTCCTCGGGCCGCGGCAGATCCTGCTCCACCGGTGAGGGCTGGTACCGGAAGACGCCGTCGGCGTCCGGGGCGCCCAGCAGCTTGGTGAAGCCCTGCAGCGCGGTGCCGAAGTCGCTGGGCACCACCCACACCTTGTTCGCCCCGCCCCGGGCCATCTCCGGCAGCACCTGCAGGTACTGGTAGGCGAGCAGCTCCGGGGTGGGCCGGCCGGCCTGGATCGCGGCGACCGTCTTCTCGATGGCCTTGGCCTGGCCCTGCGCCTGCAGGTAGGCGGCGGCCCGCTCCCCCTGCGCACGCAGCATCCGCGACTGCCGCTCCGCCTCCGCGCTCAGGATCGCCGCCTGCTTGGCGCCCTCGGCCTCCAGGATCTGGGCCTGCTTCTGGCCCTCGGCCTGCTTGATCGCCGACTCCCGCTGACCCTCGGCGGTCAGGATCATCGCCCGCTTCTCCCGGTCGGCCTTCATCTGCTTCTCCATCGCCGCCTGGATCGACGGCGGCGGGTCGATGCTGCGCAGCTCCACCCGGGCCACCCGCAGCCCCCAGCGTCCGGTGGCGTCGTCGAGCACGCCGCGCAGCTGCCGGTTGATCTGGTCGCGTGAGGTGAAGGTCTGCTCCAGCGTCATGCCGCCGACCACGTTGCGCAGCGTGGTGGTGGTCAGCTGTTCGACGCCGACGATGTAGTTGCTGATCTGGTAGACCGCGGCCTGCGGATTGGTGACCTGGAAGTAGACCACCGTGTCGATGGCCAGGGTCAGGTTGTCCTCGGTGATCACCGGCTGCGGCGGGAACGACACCACCCGCTCGCGCAGGTCGATCCGGGCCCGGACCCGGTCGATGAACGGCACCAGCAGCGTCAGCTGCCCGGTCACCGTCCGGCTGTAATGACCCAGGCGCTCGATCACCGCCGCCTCCGCCTGCGGGATCAGCGCGATCGACTTGGCGACCACGACGATCGCGAAAATCACCAGCACGGCCAGCAGCACCAGGCCGGTAGCGGCACCCTCCACGACGGCTCCTCTCTTCAGATCCTCAGACGTTCTCCCACACCACCGCGGTGGCGCCGTCGATGCGCAGCACGGTCACCAACTTGCCGGGCGCATAGCTGTCGCCGGGGTTGAGCGCCCGCGCCGTCCACACCTCGCCGTCCAGCTTCACCCGGCCGCCGCCCTGGGTCACCTGCTCCAGCACCACCGCATTCTTGCCCTCCAGCGCCTGAATCCCGCTCTCCGGCACCGCAGTCGCCGCAAGCCTGCGGCGCAGCGCCGGCCGGACCAGCACCAGCAGCAGCACCGAGACGATCAGGAACACCAGCCCGTCGGACCAGACCGGCCAGTCGAACAGCCAGCTGGTCGCAGCCGCCGACAGCGCACCCCCGCCGAACATCAGCAGGGACAGATCGCCGGTGAGTGCCTCGGCGCCGATAAGCCCTAGCGCGGCGACGAACCAGATCAGGGCAGCGGGCATGCCGCCAGGATATCGGAGGGCCGCGCAGCCCGCGGTTGAGCAACTACACTGCCAGCATCATGTGGTGTCCGAGCGCAACACTCTCCGTGTGGGCCAACGCCTGGCTCGCCGGACATGCCGCGCCCGACGATGTTCTTGATGCGCTATCGCATTGGGCGCCAACGCAATCGGTGAGCATGTACGACATCGTCGGCGCCGGCGGCGACGCCCCGGCGTGGCCCGAGGGTCGCGCTGACGGCGCGACCGCACTGCTGCAGACGCTGCGGGCCGCGACGCCGGGTCGCCGGCCCTGCGCCGCGGACGGTGCCCGGCGACCACGGCTGATCCACCCGGTCTTCCCGGTCCCCGGCGACGTACGCGGACTGCCGGCCGGCACCCGGTTCGAACACGATGCCCTCGCGGGGGGCGAAGCGGTGATCGTCGCCGACGCCGACGGATCGTCGGCGGTCGGCCTGGTGCCGGAATTCGTCGACACCGACACCACCGCCGAGCCGGCCGCGGCACTGCTCTGGACGGCTCATCGGCTGGCGGGCATGCCGACCGTCGATCAGCACGACCTCGGCGAGGCCGAGTACGCGATGCGGTCGGCGGTGCGGTCCGCCGCCGACGCCCTGGCGGGCACCGGCTCGCACGGCGGCGCCGCCAATCCGCGTCGGCTCGTCGAGCAGGTGCTGGATTCGACGCGACACCACCGGGTGCCAGACCACGCCCCGATCCGCGCGGTGCGGGTGCTGGAGAGCGCGGCCCACGTCGACGCCATCGTCACCGCCTGCTCCGGGTTGATCGCCGATCGGTCGGCCGCCGAGGTGCAGCGCACCGACGCGGCGCTGCAGCCGCTGGCGGTCGCGGTGCGCTCGGCGCGAGCGGCCGCGATCGCCGCTATTCTGCGCTCGGCCTGGCCGGACTGACCGCCGGCAGCACCGCCTCGGCGGCGCAGTGCGGCGGCCCGCAGGGCGCCCCGTCGACGCTGAACCCGCAGCCGGGCACCGGGTCCGGCCCGACGACCCGGTCCGGGCCCCGGCCGTAGCGCAGTTCGTCCACCAACTGCCGAGCCAGCCGGGCGAATCGCGGATCGGCGTTCGGGGTGTGCGCCCGGGCGAAGCCGATCCCGGCCGCCTGCGCCCACGAACCGAGTTCGTGGTCTAAGTCCCAGAGCACCTCGACGTTGTCGCTGACGAAACCGATCGGGCAGACGATCACCGCGGACACCCCGGCGCCGGCCAGCGTCGCCAGGTGGTCGCCGACATCGGGCTCCAGCCAGCGGGCCTGCGGCGGGCCGGAGCGCGACTGCCAGACCTGGTCGTATTCGGCGTAGCCGGCCGCGGCGGCCACCAGCCGAGCGGCGTAGCCGACCTGGCGACTGTAGAGCCGCGGGCAGTACCGCTGGTCGGCGGCCACCGGCACCGAGTGGGCGGTGAACACCAGCCGGGCGGTGTCGCGCAGCCCGGCGGGCAGGATGGCGGCGGCGGAGCCGATCGCCTCGGCGAACATCGCCACGAACAGCGGATGGTCGAAGTACTGGCGCAGCTTGACCAGTTCGGGGGCCCGCGCCCCGACCGTCCGCCGGGCCCGGGCGATGTCCTCGGCGTACTGCTCGCACCCGGAGTACCCGCCCCACGCCGAGGTGGGGAAGACCGCGGCCCGACGCACCCCGTCGGCGGCCATCGTCGCGACCGCGTCCTCGACGTACGGCTCCCAGTTGCGGTTGCCGAAATACACCGGCAACCCCGGCAGCTCGGCACGCAGCTCATCGGCGAGTGCCCGGTTGATCGCGTTGATCGGCGACACCCCGCCGAGGTGCAGGTAGTGCTCGGCGACCGCGTCGAGGCGCTCCGGCGGCACGCCACGCCCGCGGGTCACGTTCGCCAGGAACGGCCGCACCTGTTCTGGCCCCTCCGGGCCACCGAAGGAGAGCAGCAGGACCGCGTCTAGGTCCATCCGGACTCCGGCTACACCAACTGGGTGTGCGCCCCGCCGTCGGCGTAGATCACCGTCCCGGTGGTGGCCGGCAGCCAATCGGAGAGCACCGCGCAGACCGTCTTGGCCACCGGAGTCGGATCCTTCATGTCCCAGCCGACCGGGGCGCGGTGATCCCAGCCCTCCTCGATCAGCTTGATCTGCGCGCCCGCTTCGTCGCCGAGCGCCCCGCCGACGATGGCGCTCATCGCCAGAGTCCGGATCGGCCCGGCGGCAACGAGATTCGAGCGCACCCCGTGCGGACCGGCCTCGCGGGCGACGAACCGGTTCACCGACTCCAGGGCGCTCTTGGCCACCGTCATCCAGTTGTAGGCCGGCATCGCCCGGGTGGGGTCGAAGTCCATGCCGACGATGGATCCGCCGCGGTTCATGATCGGCAGCGTCGCCTTGGCCAGCGAGGCATACGAGTAGGCCGAGATGTGGATGCCCTTGGCGACGTCCTGGTACGGCGCGTCGAAGAACGGGTTGAGGCCCATCCCGGTCTGCGGCATGAAGCCGATCGAGTGCACCACACCGTCGAGCCTGTTTCCCTCGCCGATCACCTCGGTGATCCGGTCGGCCAGCGTGTCCAGGTGCTTCTCGTCCTGCACGTCGAGCTCGAGCAGCGGAGCCGGGCTCGGCAGCCGATCCACGATGCGCTGGATCAGCCGCATCCGGTCGAAGCCGGTGCAGACCAGCTCGGCGCCGGCCTCCTGGGCTACCCGGGCGATGTGGAACGCGATCGACGAGTCGGTGATGATCCCGGTGACCAGGATCCGTTTGCCTTCGAGAAGCCCTGCCATATGAAGTCCTTTACCTCGGGGGCCGTCAGTGGCCCATGCCCATGCCGCCGTCGACCGGGATCACCGCACCGCAGATGTAGCTGGCGTCCTCCGACGCCAGGAAGCTGACCACCCCGGCGACCTCGTCGGCGGTGCCGATCCGCTTCGCCGGGATGAACTCCAGCGCGCCCTCCTGGATGCGCTCGTCGAGCCCGCGGGTCATGTCGGTGTCGATGTAGCCCGGGGCCACCACGTTGGCGGTGACCCCGGCCTTGGAGAGTTCGCGGGAGATCGAGCGGGCCATCCCGATCAGCCCGGCCTTCGACGCCGCGTAGTTGGCCTGGTTGCCGATGCCCCAGGTGCCGGAGACCGAGCCGATGAAGATCATCCGGCCGAACCGCTTCTTCTGCATGGCGCGGGACGCGCGCTGCGCCACCCGGAACGCGCCGGTCAGGTTCGCGTCGATCACCGTCTGGAACTTCTCCACGGTCATCCGCATCAGGAACGCGTCGGCGGCGACGCCGGCGTTGGCGACCAGCACCTCGACCGGCCCCTGGTGCTCCTCGACGGCGGTGAACGCCGCGTCGACGGCCGCGGTGTCGGTGACGTCGCAGTCGACCCCGAACAGCCCGTCCGGCGCCCCGGAGCCGCGGTGGGTCACCGCCACCTTGTGTCCGTCGGCGGCCAGACGCTGCGCGATCGCCAGCCCGATCCCCCGGTTCCCGCCGGTGACCAGGACCGACCGGGACACGAACGGGGGCCTGGCGTGGTTTGCTGCGGCTGTCTGAGTGTCAGTCACCCGGCAAACTTAGCCGACCGACGCGCCGACACCGCGCCCGAGGTCGCGGTCTACGGCTTGCCGTTGGCCGTGATGTCCGGAGCACTGGTCAGCCGGGGAGTCGCCGGTTGAGCAACAGCGCCGCCAGAGCGGCCAGCGCGAGCACCAGCGCACCCAGTCGCAGCCAGCCACCGCTGGCGTCACCGCGGATCTTCTCGTAGCCGATCTGATCCTGCAGCGTCGAGTAGACCTCGTTGAGCTGCTGCAGGCTGGACGCGGTGTAGGCGGTGCCGCCGGACAGCTCGGCGATCTTCTGCAGCGACTCGTCGTCGACCGGCACCTCCTGGCGCTGGTCGTTGATCTCGACGTAGCCATGCGCGGTGCCGAACGAGATGGTCGACACCGGCACACCCTGCTGCTTGGCGGTGCGCGCCGCGGTGAACGCGCCCTTGGGGTTGTCCGGGTTGGTCGGCACGGTCTCCTTGCCGTCGGAGAGCAGCACGATGCGGCTCGGCGGCGTCTCGTCACCGCCGCCGATCACCGCGGCCACGGTGGCGATGGCCTGCAGTGCGGTGAAGATGCCCTCCCCGGTCGCGGTTCGGTCGGCCAGCTGCAGCTTGTCGATCGCCGCCTTGGTGGCGTCGTGGTTGGTGGTCGGCTGGGCCAGCACGGTCGCGGTGCCGGCGTAGGCGACCAGCCCCAGGTTGATGCCCGGGGTCAGCTCGTCGGCGAAGTGCTTGGCCGCCTCCTGCGCGGCGGCCAGCCGGCTGGGTGCGACGTCGGTGGCGCGCATCGACTGGGAGACGTCGATCACCAGCATCACCACCGCACGGTTGCGCGGCACCTTCACGTCGTGGGTCGGGCCGGCCATCGCGACGGTGAACAACACCAGCGACGCCAGCAGCAGCACGGCCGACAGGTGGCGCCACCGGCCGGGCATCTTCGGCGCCACCCGCTCCAGCAGCTCCATGTTGGCGAAGCGCAGGAACCGCCGGTGACGGGCCCGCTGCGTGTACCCGTACAGGGCGGCCAGCCCACCGACGACCAGCAGGAACAGAAAGAACCACGGGTGCGCGAAATCGGTCAGCGTCATCGGCCCGAGGAACGGCAGTGTCATCGCAGGCCTGTCTCTTCGGTATGGATTTCTCGGCGGTGGGGTTCCGGCATCGCTACACCCCGGCCAGCGCCCCGCGCCGGCGTGATTCGACGAATCGGACGATGTCGACGATCCAGTCCCGATCGGTGCGCAGCGCCAGCAACGGCGTGCCGCAGCTGCGCAGCGCCCGGGCGACGTCACTGCGGTGCGCCGCGGCGGCCCGGGCGAAGTCGTCGCGCAGCTGGGCGTTGATGGTGAACTCGCGGGTGACGCCGGACTCGGTGTCCTGCAGCACCACGTCACCGACCTCCGGCAGCTCCACGTCGCGCGGGTCGAGCACCTCGACGCCGAGCACCTCGTGCCGGGCGGCGATCGCCCGCAGCGGGCGCATCCAGTTGATCGGGCCGAGGAAGTCGCTGATGATCACCGCCATCCCGCGCCGGCGCTCCGGCCGGCGCAGCGCGTCGATGGCCTGCGCCAGATCCCCGCGCACCCCCAACGCGGCCCGCGGTGTGGTGGCGATGGTGCGCAGCAGGGTCTGCTCGTGCATCCGGCCGGAGCGGGCCGGCACCCGGACGATCTGCTCACCGTTGGCGATCAGCGCGCCGAGCCGGTTGCCGCCGCCGCTGTTGAGGTAGGTGATCGCCGCCGCCGCGGCCACCGCCAGGTCGCGCTTCTCGCAGGCGGCGGTCCCGAAGTCCATGCTCGCCGACGCGTCGACCACCAGCCAGGTCTCCAACTCCCGGTCGGCGATCATCTGCCGGACGTGCGGATGAGTGGTGCGCGCGGTGACCGACCAGTCCATCCGGCGCACGTCGTCGCCGGGCTGATAGGCCCGCGACTCGCCGGGTTCGGAGCCGGGACCGGGGATCAGGCCGAGGTGGTCGCCGTGCAGCACGCCGTCCAGCTTGCGCCGGACCGCCAGCTCCAGATTGCGCAGCGCCGCCGCCAGCCGGGGGTCGCGGATTCCGCCGCGCGACATCGACGGCGGCGGGGCAGTACCCGGCTCCGGCCGGGTGCCGGGATCGGTCACTGACCGCTAGCCGCCGCTGCCGGGGTCGGCGGGGGCACCGGCGGCACCGACGGCCCGGCCGGCGGCTGATGCTGCGGCACGGCGTTGACCTGCGGCAGCGGGACGGTCTGCAGCACCCGGTTGATCACGATGTCCGGGGTGATCTCGTCGGCCAGCGCGTCGTAGGACAGCACCAGCCGGTGCCGCATCACGTCCGGGATGACCTCGATGACGTCCTGCGGGATCACATAGTCGCGACCGCGCACCAGCGCCAGCGCGCGCGATGCCGCGATGATGCCCAGCGACGCGCGTGGCGAGGCGCCGAAGCCGAGCCAGCCCTTGACGTCGGGCATGCCGAACTGTTCCGGGGTGCGGGTGGCCGCGACGACCCGCACCACGTAGTCGACCAGCGCGTGGTGCACGAAGTTGTTGGCCGCCAGCTCCTGCAGCCGCAGCAGATCGCCCGGGTCGAGGATCTGCTTGGGCTCCGGGGGCTTGACGCCCATCCGGTAGATGATCTCGCGCTCTTCCTCCGACGACGGATAGTCGACGTTGATCTTGAACAGGAACCGGTCCCGCTGGGCCTCCGGCAGCGGGTAGACGCCCTCGTGCTCGATCGGGTTCTGGGTGGCCATCACCAGGAACGGGTTGGGCAGCGGGAAGGTCTTGCCGCCGATGGACACCTTGCGCTCCTGCATCACCTCCAGCAACGCCGACTGCACCTTGGCCGGGGCCCGGTTGATCTCGTCGGCGAGCAGGAAGTTGACCATCACCGGGCCGAGTTCGGTGTCGAACTCCTCCCGGCCCTGCCGGTAGATGCGGGTGCCGATGATGTCGGTGGGCACCAGGTCGGGGGTGAACTGGATGCGGGCGAACGCGCCGCCGACCACCCGGGCGAACGTCTCCACCGCCAGCGTCTTGGCCACCCCCGGCACACCTTCGAGCAGCACGTGCCCCTTGGCCAGCAGCCCGACCAGAATCCGCTCAACGAGCCGGTCCTGCCCGACGATGATCCGCTTCACCTCGAAGACGGCCCGCTCCAGCGCGTGCACCTCGGCGGGCAGCCCGTTGCTGCCGGCCGGAGCCCCCTCGGGTCCGGCGTTCACGGGGGTCCCATCTGATGGCGTCATTCGACAATCCTCCACAAGCTATATCGGTCGGGCACGACTGCTACGCGACCGGCGGCCGCGGGGCAGCGGGTGCCCGGTTTCACTATTCCAGGCGTCCCGGATTCCGTCGACGCGACCTCGGGTCAGTACTCGATGATCCGGGTCAGGAACGGCGTCAGCCCGTCTTTGCGCACCTGGCTGATGACGACCTTGTTGGCGGTGCCGCCGGCCTCCAGCATCTTGCCCTGCCCGAGATACATCGCGACGTGCTGGCCACCGCCGGGCCCCCAGAACAGCAGGTCACCGCGGCGCGCCTGGTTGCGCGGGATGTGCCGGCCGGCGGTGTACTGGTCGCCGGAGAATCGCGGGATGAGCACCCCGACGCCGGCGAACGCGTAGCGCATCAGGCCCGAGCAGTCGAAGCCCACCGTGTGGGCGCCGGAGTCGACGCCGGTGCTCGGCCCGGTCAGCGAGCCGCCGCCCCAGGAGTACGGCACACCCAGCTGCGAGCCGGCGCGCCGGATGACGTACTCGATCGCCTGCTTGCCATGCACCCGCTGCCCCGGCGAGACGCTGACGTCGGAGTTGCCGACGTTGATGCCCAGCCCGCCGAGGAACTGGCGACCCAGATCCATCGTGGTCTGGGTGGCCTGCGCGGTGGCCTGCAGCGACGCGTTGGCCACGGCAACCGGGTCGCCCGGCGCCCCGGCGCTCAGCACCTGCGGCAGGGCGGGATCCCACTCCCCCTCGGCGGTCGCCGGGCCGGCCAGGGAGACGGCGACGCCCACCGTCGCCAGCAGCACAGCAAGCGCTTGGTGGATGCGGGAAATGTTGTCGCGCATGACTTCCCGTCAGTACTCGATGTAACGGATCAGGTACGGGGTCATGCCACCCTTGCGGACCGGGGATATCTTCACCGTCTGGCCGACGTCGGGCGCCTCCAGCATCTGCCCCTTGCCCAGGTACAGCGCCACGTGCTGGCTGCC
>NZ_JBYCLB010000219.1:0-2723 GCF_057473705.1 Mycobacterium sp. TH-M15
GGCCGACCGCTGGCCGGAGCCCGAGTGCGTGCACGACTGGCAGCCGGAGCTGTTCGTCGACGACGTCCGGGCGTTCTTCGCCACGGTGCGCTGAGCCAAGCTAAGCCGGCCGGCGCTGCGGCTCGCCGCGGTAGCGAGCCGGCGCGCCGCCGATCCGGTACATCCGCCAGGCCAGCTTGGCCACCGGGTTCATCAGGCCGGTGTCGCCGCAGAGCATCCGCACGTCGGCGAACATGTCCCGCAAGAACTTTCGCGAGTACGGCGAGCTGAGCACCATCTGCCGGCGCACCCGGCGCGGAATCCGGTACTGCCGCCGCACCGATCGCGGTATCTGCACGGTGGCCACGCCGAGCACCCGCATGATCAGCGGCACCCACAGCGACAGCACGAACCGCTTCCAACGGGCCAGGCCGGTCAACCGCTGGCGCAGGTACTCGTGGGCAAAGGAGATGTGCCGCGCCTCCTCGGCGACGTGCGCGGCCATCACCCGCTGCACCAGCGGGTGCCCCGACGCGCCTTCGCGCAGCGCGCTCTTCTGCACGTGGTCGAACGGGTCCTCGCCGGCGATCACCCCGAAGAAGAAGGCGTTCGGCGCCAGCCCGGCGTAGAACGGCGCGAACAGCGAGAGCCACCGCAGATAGCGCGGCATGCCGGCGACGTCGACCCCGACCCGGTTCACCACCTCTTGGAACATCATGATGTGGTTGCACTCCTCGGCCGCCTCGTGCAGGCAGTACCGGTGCTCGGGTGCGCCGTTGGGGATGAGGAACGCGTAGTTGGTCAGCCCGCGGATCAGCACGCTCTCCAGCTGCGAGCCGACCTTGGCGATGTTGGCCTGCCGCCACCGGCCGATCGCGATCTGCCGCTCGATCGGCTGCTCGCGATACCACCGGTGGTGACCGATCGGGTCGGTCGTCGAGAGCACCCAGCGCGGGTCGTCGGCGGTGACGGCCAGCTCCGGGGCGTCCCAGTCGATGTCGGCGAACGGGTGGAGGCCGCGGTGTACGGAGGCCTCCGAGAGGGTGTCGAGCAGCGCGAGGTAGCCGGTGTCCCGCCGGACGTCGAGGGCGTGTCGCCATCGGCGCGCGGCGCCCGCCCCGGTCGTCTCATCGGTCATCGCAAAACCCCTACGGCTGCGGAGCCGCTGGTCGGCGGCTCCCGGCCCGCATCACGTCCGGCCAGTTAACCAGGTCCGCGCCGTTCGCGTCGGCACCGATCCCGAAGCTTAACGGTACCGTAAGAATCACGTCATCTGGTAGTCGCTGAGCGGGAACCGCTCCTGCTCGGTGACCGCGTTGCGCACCGTGGTCGGCCGGAACAGCGGCGCCTCCCCGTTGTGGTTGAACCAGTAGGACCGCGAGTCGGCGCAGCTGCCCAGGTGGAACACCGAATCGGCCAGCAGTTCGGTCATCCGGTCCAAAAACCGGGTGTTGGCCTCCTCGGTGACCTCGAAGACGGCCGCGCCGCGGCGCTGCAGCTCCGAGAAGAGCCGGTCCATGTGCCGCATCTGGTACTCGACGGTGTTGAACCAGCTCAGCCCCACCCAGGCGTACGGGCTGGCCATGGTCAAAAAGTTCGGGAAGGCCGGGATGGCGACGCCCTGGTAGGCCTGGAACCGGGTCTCCCGCCACCATTTGCCCAGGTTGCGGCCGCCGCGGCCGATCACCTCGATCGACGGCAGGTTGTCGTCCCAGACGTCGAAGCCGGTGGCCAGCACCAGGGTGTCGATGCGCTGCTTGCTGCCGTCGCAGGCGACGATGCCGTCCGGCTCGATCCGGTCGATGCCGCTGGTCTGCAGGTGCACATGCGGCTTGGCGAACGCCCGGTAGTAGGTGTTGGACATGGTCGGCCGTTTGCAGCCGAAGTCGTACTGCGGGTTGAGCTTGGCCGACAGCTCCCGGTCGCGCACCGCCAGCATCCGGTGCGCCTGGGACAGGTGCGACGCCGCGCCGTTGACCCGCCGGAAGTAGCGGTACTTCCACATCGCCACCACCATCATGAACTCCATCACCGAGTCGGTGACGAAGCGCAGCGCCCGCTGAGCCAGCGGCCAGCGGGCGAAGAGCCGCTGCACCGCCGGCGGGAAGCCGACGTCGAGCTTGGGCATCACCCAGATCGGGGTGCGCTGGTAGACGGTGAGCTCGGCGACCTCCTTGGCCAGCTCCGGAATCACCTGCACCCCGGTGGAGCCGGTGCCGATCACCGCGGCTCGCCGGCCGGCCATCGAGTAGCTCTCGTCCCAGTCGGCGGTGTGCACGATCCGCCCGGCGAAGGTGTCGATGCCGGGGATCTCCGGGGTGCGCGGCCGGCTCAGGAAGCCGGTGGCGGCGATCAGGAACCGCGCGCTGAGCGTCTCTCCGCCGGTGACCGCGACCCGCCACAGCCGCGCGTCCTCGTCCCAGCGGGCGCCGTCGACGCTGGTGTTGAACCGCATGTAGCGGCGCACGTCGTATTTGTCGACGACGTGCTCGGCGTAGCGTTTGAGCTCGGTTCCCGGCGGAAACAGCCGGGACCAGTACGGATTCGGCTCGAACCAGTAGGAGAAGGTGGTCGCCGGCACGTCGACGGTCAGGCCGGGATAGCGGTTGACGTGCCAGGTCCCGCCCAGGTCGTCCTCACGGTCGACGATCAGGATGTTGCGGTAGCCGAGCCGGTTGAGCTGGATGGCCGCGCCGATGCCGCCGAAACCCGCCCCCACGATCACCGCGTCGTAGTGCTGGACG
>NZ_JBYCLB010000220.1:0-9730 GCF_057473705.1 Mycobacterium sp. TH-M15
GGCCACGATCCCGGCCAGATAGCCCAGCCGGGCCACCTCGGCGGGCCGGAAATCGGGGCCGGCCTGCCGGCCCAGCAGCAGCGCGGTGCGCGGACCGCCCAGTGGCGCCGCGACCAGGGTGGTGCCCATCTCCCGCCAGAGCTGCGGCACCCATTCGGCCTGGCCGTCCAGCCGCGCGGCGTGCTCGATCGGCAGCACCGGCACGGTGACCGGCTGGGTCTGCGGTGCCCCGTCGCTGCCGGCCAGGCGCTCCAGCCGGCCCACCGCATCGCGCAGCACCAGGCACCAGCTCACCCGCAGCACCGCCGGCGCCTCGGCGGCGAGCACCCGGAGCCGGGCCGATCGGCCGGCGGCGGCGACGTGGTCGATCAGTTCGAGTTCGCGGTGGGCGTCCAGCAGCCCGCTGTGCGGGCGGAGGCTGTCCACCCGCACCCCGTTGAGCGCTTCGGCGGCGGTGATCAGCACGTCCGGCATCGACCCGGCCGGCAGATCGACCACCAGGTCGTCGATGGCGTATCCGGCGCCGCGGTCGACGACGTCCAGCGACAGGATGTCGGCGCCCACCGAGCCGAGCGCGACGGCCAGCCCGCCCAGGCTGCCCGGCCGGTCGGTGAGCTGGACTCGCAGCAGGTAGGTGGGCACGGCCAACACTGTCGCACAGCCGTCGCCAGGCTAGGCTTTCCCCTCGTGTCCCATATCTCTCGCGACGAGGTGGCCCACCTGGCCCGGCTGGCCCGGCTGGCGCTGACCGAGACCGAGCTGGACCACTTCGCCGGCCAGCTCGACGCCATCCTGACCCATGTCGGCGCCATCCAGGCCGTCGACGTCACCGGCGTCGAAGCCACCGACTACCCGCTCAAAGACGTGAACGTCAGCCGCTCGGACGAAGTCACGCCCGGCCTGACCCAGCAGCAGGCGCTGGCCGGTGCGCCGAAGGCCGAAGACGGCCGGTTCGCGGTGCCGCAGATCCTCGGGGAGGGCCAGTGAGCCCGGTCGACGACCTGACCCGCGCCGACGCGGCCACCCTGGCCGCCCGGATCGCCGCCGGCGAGGTCTCCTCGGTCGAGGTGACCCGGGCGCACCTGGACCGGATCGCCGCCACCGACGCCGCGTACGGCGCGTTCCTGCATGTCGGTGCCGAGGCAGCGCTGGCCGCCGCGGCCGCCGTCGACGCCGCCCGGGCCGCCGGGGAGCGGCTGCCGTCCGCGCTGGCCGGGGTGCCGCTGGCGCTCAAGGACGTGTTCACCACCGTCGACGCGCCGACCACCTGCGGCTCGAAGATCCTGGCCGGCTGGCGGCCGCCGTACGATGCCGCGGTGACCGAGCGGCTGCGCACCGCCGGCATCCCGATCCTGGGCAAGACCAACATGGACGAGTTCGCGATGGGCTCGTCCACCGAGAACTCCGCCTACCAGCTCACCCGCAACCCGTGGGACACCGACCGGGTGCCCGGCGGCTCCGGCGGCGGCAGCGCGGCCGCGCTGGCGTCGTTCCAGGCGCCGCTGGCCATCGGCACCGACACCGGCGGCTCGATCCGGCAGCCGGCCGCGCTCACCGCCACCGTCGGCGTCAAACCCACCTACGGCACGGTGTCTCGCTACGGCCTGGTGGCGTGTGCGTCGTCGCTGGACCAGGGCGGGCCGTGTGCGCGCACCGTGCTCGACACCGCGCTGCTGCACGCGGTGATCGCCGGACACGACGCCCGCGACTCCACCTCGCTGGCCGCCGAGGTGCCCGACGTGGTCGGCGCCGCGAAGGCCGGGGCGGCCGGCGACCTGTCCGGGGTGCGGATCGGCGTGGTGCGCCAGCTGCATCAGGGTGAGGGGTACCAGCCGGGCGTGCTGGCCTCGTTCAACGCCGCGGTGCAGCAGCTGGCCACGTTGGGCGCCGACGTCGCCGAGGTGGACTGCCCGCACTTCGACTACGCGCTGCCGGCCTACTACCTGATCCTGCCGTCGGAGGTCTCGTCCAACCTGGCCCGCTTCGACGCGATGCGCTACGGGCTGCGGGTCGGCGACGACGGGACGCACAGCGCCGAGGAGGTGATGGCGCTGACCCGGGCGGCCGGGTTCGGCCCGGAGGTCAAGCGGCGGATCATGCTCGGCACCTATGCGCTCTCGGCCGGCTACTACGACGCCTACTACAACCAGGCGCAGAAGGTCCGCACGCTGATCGCCCGCGACCTCGACGAGGCGTACCGGTCGGTCGACGTGCTGGTCTCGCCGACCACCCCGACCACGGCGTTCAAGCTGGGGGAGAAGGTCGACGACCCGCTGGCCATGTACCTGTTCGACCTGTGCACGCTGCCGCTGAACCTGGCCGGGCACTGCGGCATGTCGGTGCCGTCCGGGCTCTCCGCCGACGACGGGCTGCCGGTGGGCCTGCAGATCATGGCGCCGGCGCTGGCCGACGACCGGCTCTACCGGGTGGGCACGGCCTACGAGGCGGCCCGAGGGCCGCTGCCCGCGGCTGTCTAGCCGCCCCCTTTTCTCCGCGAGCAGACGCTAAGACCCCCGAAAACTCGGCGTATTGGGGGACTTTACGTCTGCTCGGCGCGCGCAACCCGGCAAGATGAACCCATGCGGATCGGAGTGCTCACCGGCGGCGGCGACTGTCCCGGCCTGAACGCGGTCATCCGGGCGGTGGTGCGCACCTGTGACGCCCGGTACGGCTCGAGCGTGGTCGGCTTCCAGGACGGCTGGCGTGGCCTGCTGGAGAACCGGCGCATCCAGCTGGCCAACGACGACCGCAACGACCGGCTGCTGGCCAAGGGTGGCACCGTGCTGGGCACCGCCCGGGTGCACCCGGACCAGCTGCGGGCCGGGCTGGCCCAGGTCAAGCAGACACTGGACGACAACGGCATCGACGTGCTGATCCCGATCGGCGGGGAGGGGACGCTGACCGCGGCGCACTGGCTCGCCGAGGAGAACGTCCCGGTGGTCGGGGTGCCCAAGACCATCGACAACGACATCGACTGCACCGACGTCACGTTCGGCCACGACACCGCGCTGCAGGTGGCCACCGACGCCATCGACCGGCTGCACTCCACCGCCGAGTCGCACCAGCGGGTGATGCTGGTGGAGGTGATGGGCCGGCACGCGGGCTGGATCGCGCTGAACGCCGGGCTGGCCAGCGGCGCGCACGCCACCCTCATCCCGGAGCAGCCGTTCGACGTCGACGAGGTGTGCCGGCTGGTCAAGAAGCGGTTCCAGCACGGCTCGTCGCACTTCATCTGCGTGGTCGCCGAGGGCGCCAAGCCGGCGCCGGGCTCGATGGACTTGCGGGCCGGCGGTCTCGACGAGTTCGGTCACGAGCGGTTCACCGGGGTGGCCCAACAGCTCGCCGTCGAGCTGGAGCAGCGGGTCAAGAAAGAGGTGCGGGTGACCGTCCTCGGCCACGTGCAGCGCGGCGGCACCCCGACCGCCTACGACCGGGTGCTGGCCACCCGGTTCGGGGTGAACGCCGCCGACGCCGCGCACGCCGGCGAGTACGGAACGATGGTGTCGCTGCGCGGCCAGGACATCGACCGGGTGCCGCTGGCCGACGCGGTGCGCCAGCTGAAACTGGTGCCGCAGTCCCGGTACGACGACGCGGCCGCGTTCTTCGGGTAGCAAAGTTCGTCGGGTAGCAAATACATGCACATGGCATGTGCATGTAACATGGAACCCATGTCGGTCGCCATCCAGATCAAGGACGTTCCCGAAGAGGTGCGCGACGCCATCGCGGCCCGCGCCGCCGCCCGCGGTCAGTCCACCCAGGTCTACCTGCGGGCGCTGTTGGAGCGCGAGTTCCGCGCCGAACGCAATGCCCGACTGCTGGCGGGCCTGGCCGGGCATCGCACCCTGGACCTGAGCGCCGACGAGGTGGTCGACGAGATCCGCCGCGGCCGTGCGGGCGACGATTGATCGTCGTCGACGCCAACGTCGTCGTGATGGCGTTGGCGAGTGCGACGGGGCCTGGCGATGCGGCGCGCGCCGCACTGCTCGCCGACGACACCTGGGCGGCGCCGGAGCAGCTGCCGTTGGAGGTGCTGCGGGCGTTGGGGAAAGCCGGCCGCGACGGCCGACTGACCGATGTGAATGCCGTCTTCCAGACGTTCATCGGCCTGCAGTTCGAGTACGTGCAGCTGGATACCGCGATGTTGCAGGCGATTTGGGACATGCGACACAACATCTCCAGCTATGACGCCGCCTATCTCACTGTTGCGACCATCTACGACGCCCCGCTGGTCACCTTCGACATCCGGCTGGCCCGCGCCGCCGAACACGTGCGCCCCGACGTCGACGTTCAGCTGCTGTAAGGCCGGCGGCTCACATCTCACTGAGATCGTCGGGCACGTCGACCGCGTAGGGCCGCAACACGTCCAGGTCCACCACGGCCAGCGTGCGCTGGTGGGTGGCGGCCAGCACCACCGGCGCCGCGCAGCCGTCCTGGTGCGCGCGCAGCCAGTTCACCGCCGTCACACACCACCGATCCCCGGGCCGCAGGCCGGGAAACCGGTACTGCGGCATGGGAGTCGACAGGTCGTTGCCGATCGAGCGCTGATGGGCCAGGAACTCCTCGCTGACCACCGCGCAGATGGTGTGCAGGCCGATGTCTTCCGGGCCGCTGCTGCAGCAGCCGTCCCGGTAGAACCCGGTCATCGGATCCATGCCGCACGGTTGCAGCGGCCCGCCGAGCACGTTGAGATCAGCCATCAGTGCCGAAGTGTAGCGATCCGGCCCGTGCGTCAGGATCAGTCCAGGCTCCCGGCCGGGACCACCCATCGGCACGGCTGACCGGTCACCGCGGCGATCAGCCGATCCCATTCGGGGCATCCAGCTGCGCGCGGACCCGCGCCTGCCGGTCGGCGGTGGCTTGGAGCAGCGCCGCGTTGACGGTTTCCCTGATCGAGGCGGTGCCGAACTCGGCGCGGGTCGCGGAGAGCGCCTACTCATCCAGGTCGACGAGATGCTTGGCCATCCAGTATATATATACGCGAAGCAAGGCATATATCTCCACGGTTCGGTGCGCGCCCCGGTTACCGTGGGCTATGCGCGAGTCGACGTGCGACCTGCTCTGGGCGGACGCCGCCGACATCTACCGTCGGATCTGCGAGCATCCGTTCCTCACCGGCCTCACCGACGGCTCGCTGGCCCGCGAGCGGTTCCGCCACTACGTGGTACAGGACGCCCACTACCTGCGTGGCTACGCCGCCGCGCTGGCGCTGTGCGCGGCCAAGGCGCCGCACCCCGACGAGTTGGCGATGTTCCTCGACCACGCCGGCGGGGCGATCGCCGCCGAGCGGCAGCTGCACGCCGGGCTGCTCGACGGGCTCGGCCTCACCGCCGCGCGGGCCGCCGCCCTGCCGGTGGGCCCCACCACTCGCGCCTACCTGAGCTACCTGCTGGCCACCGCGCACGGCGGCGGCTACGCCGAGGCGGTGGCCGCGGTGCTGCCCTGCTACTGGATCTACGCCGAGGTCGGCCGGCGGCTGCAAGACAGCGGTTCGCCCGATCCGCTGTATCAGGGCTGGATCGACATGTACGCCGGCGACGAGTACCGGGCGGTGGTGGACGCGGTGCTAACGGTGACCGACCGGATCGGCGCGCAGGCATCGCAGACCGAAATCGACCTGATGCGCAACCACTTTCACACCACCGCGCGCTACGAATGGATGTTCTGGGACGCGGCCTACCGGCTGGAGGACTGGCCGGTCTGAACCTGACCGGATCATGGGATGAGGCCGGCGAACCAGGCGGTGTGCACGGTGCGGGTGGTCGGCGGCGGCAGCGTGGCGCCCGGGCCGACGGCGCCGACCTGGACCTTCCACGACGGCGCGGCGCGGTCGACCGCCGGCTGGCCGGGCTTGTTCAGCACCGCCTGCGACCCGCACCGGTACGCCACGTCGTACCCGTCGTCGCGCCCGGCCCAGCCGCCGCCCCAGCGCGGATAGCAGTGCGCGCCGTCGTCCAGCTCCAGCGCGAACGGTTGCGGGTCGGCCGGCGCGGTCACCGGCGGCAGCGGCTCGCCGATGGCCAGCCGGTGCAGCTGCCTGCTCCACACGTCGGGCAGGCAGAGCAGCGCGTTCGGCGGCGACTGCCAGCATACGTAGGCAGCGGCCGCGGGCGGGGAGCTGCAGGCGTAGATGTCGTCGCCGACCGCGAACGGTGACGCGGTGCAGCCGCTGGTTCCGCTCTCCGGCGGCACCGGAGTCTGCGGCTCCCAGTAGCCGTTCATCGGCTTGCCGTCGGGGTCGACGGCCACCACGTTGATCACCTCGGTGCCGGGCTGGGCCGCGGCCGGACCGGCGGTACCCGACAGGGTGAGCAGCGTCGCGACAACCGCCAATCCCGCACGCCTCATTCGTCGAGGGTAACCATCACCCCTAAACTCAGCGACATGACCGCCGCAGAACTGCTCGACTACGACGACGTCGTCGCCCGCTTCGACCCGGTGTTGGGCCTGGAGGTGCACGTCGAGCTCTCCACCGCGACCAAGATGTTCTGCGGCTGCGCCACCACGTTCGGTGCCGAGCCCAACACCCAGGTCTGCCCGGTCTGCCTGGGGCTGCCGGGGTCGCTGCCGGTGCTCAACGCCGCCGCCGTGGAGTCGGCGATCCGGATCGGGCTGGCGCTGAACTGCGACATCACCCCGTGGGGCCGGTTCGCCCGGAAGAACTACTTCTACCCCGACCAGCCGAAGAACTACCAGATCTCCCAGTACGACGAGCCGATCGCGGTCAACGGCCAGCTGGACGTCCCGCTGCCGGACGGCACCAGCTGGCGGGTGGAGATCGAGCGCGCCCACATGGAGGAGGACACCGGCAAGCTGACCCACGTCGGCAGCGAGACCGGCCGGATCGAGGGCGCCACCGAATCCCTGGTCGACTACAACCGGGCCGGGGTGCCGCTGATCGAGATCGTCACCAAACCCATCGAGGGCGCCGGCGAACGCGCCCCGCAGATCGCCCGCGCCTACGTCACCGCGCTGCGCGACCTGATGCGGGCGCTGGACGTCTCCGACGTGCGGATGGACCAGGGGTCGATGCGCTGCGACGCAAACGTCTCGCTGAAGCCCGCCGGCGCAACCGAATTCGGCACCCGAACCGAGACCAAGAACGTCAACTCACTGAAGAGCGTCGAGGTGGCGGTCGGCTACGAGATGCGTCGCCAGGCCGCGGTGCTGTCCGCCGGCGGCACCGTCACCCAGGAGACCCGACACTTCCACGAAGCCGGACACACCAGCCCGGGACGCACCAAGGAGACCGCGGAGGACTACCGCTACTTCCCCGAACCCGACCTGGAACCGGTGGCGCCCAGCGCCGAGACCGTCCAACGGCTGCGCGAGACCATCGGCGAGTACCCGTGGTTGGCCCGCAAGAAGATTCAGGACGAGTGGGGCGTCTCCGACGAGGTGATGCGCGACCTGGTCAACGCCGGAGCGGTGGAGTTGGTCGCCGCCACCGTCGCCGCCGGGGCGCCCAGCGAGGCCGCCCGCGCCTGGTGGGGCAACTTCCTGGTGCAGAAGGCCAACGAGGCCGGCGTCGAACTCGACGCGCTGGGCATCACCCCGGAGCAGGTCGCCGCGGTGGTGGGGCTGGTCGATTCCGGCAAGCTCACCACCAAGCTGGCCCGCCAGGTGGTCGAGGGGGTGCTGGCCGGCGAGGGCGAGCCGGAGCAGGTGATGACCGACCGCGGGCTGGCGGTGGTGCGCGACGACTCGCTGATCCAGGCCGCCGTCGACGAGGCGCTGGCCGCCAACCCGGACGTGGCCGAGAAGATCCGCGGCGGCAAGGTTCAGGCCGCCGGGGCGATCGTCGGCGCGGTGATGAAGGCGACCAAGGGCCAGGCCGACGCCGCGCGGGTGCGCGAGCTGGTGCTGGCCGCCTGCAGCTGATCGCGGATAGTGGTGGCGACATGCCCATTGCCGCTGGCTCATGCCCATTGCCGCTGGCTGCATCCACCACGTCCGGCTCACCGCCATCGGCATCGACCGCTCGCGACTGCTCTGCCAGAGCGTCTTCGGCTGCCGGTCGCCTTGGCCCTCCGCGCGCCGAAGTACCCGGGCCGCGGTTTTCCAGCCTGGGTCGAAGCTCGCTGCGTAACATTCCGGTCATGAGCGACGTGCCGAGTCCGTACCCGGCGCAGCCGGCCGGGCAGTTCCCGCCGCCGGGTGGGCAGTAGCCGTTCCCCGGACCGCCGCCGGGTCGACGGCCGGGCCGGCAGTGGCACCCGGTGATCGTCGTCGGAGCGATCGTGGCGATCGCTGCCGTCGTGGTGGGCGCGGTGATCCTGCTGACCCGGCGAGGGGGCGGTGACCACAACGAAAGCCAACCGTCGTCGTCGACGCAGGACGACCTCGCCGCGGCACCGGGCACCACAACCTGCCAGGCGTGGCAGAAGGCCAGGGCGAAGATGGACGACGCCCCGGCGCTGCCGGACGGGTGGGACTGGAACACGCCCGACATCGACACCCTGATCGGCGAGCGTGCCAAAGTGATCAACCAGGCGCTCGACGAATTCGATCCGCAGATCAAGAACGAGGAGCCGCTGATGGTCGCGGTCTTCGCCCATATCTTCGTCAAGGACAAGCGCACCGAGATGCGCCGGCTGACCACTCACGCGTGGTCCCCGATGGACTCCTTACACGCCAACATCGATCAGCAGGGCCTGGACAAGGCGTGCAACGGGGAGGGGTAGCCCCGCCGCCTTGGGCGCGACGCGTCAGCCCTTCACGCACAGGATCGTCTGCAACCGCGCCACCACCTCCACCAGGTTGGACTGCGCCGCGATCACCGAGTCCAGGTCCTTGTAGGCGCCGGGATCTCGTCGACCACGCCGGCGTCCTTGCGGCACTCCACGCCGGCGGTCTGGGCGGCCAGATCGTCGACCGTGAAGGTCTTGCGCGCCTTGTTGCGGCTCATCCGCCGCCCCGCCCCGTGCGAGGCGGAGAACAGTGACTCCGGGTTGCCCAGCCCGCGGACGATGTAGCTGCCGGTGCCCATGCTGCCCGGGATCAGCGCCAGGTCGCCGGAGCCGGCCCGGATCGCCCCCTTGCGGGTGACGACGAGCTCCTGGCCGTCGACGGTCTCGTGCCCGACGTAGTTGTGGTGGCAGTTCAGTTCGTCACGGAACTCCACCGCCGGGAACCGGTCGCGCACCACCCGGCGCAGCAGCGCCATCATCACCTGCCGGGAGCGCGCTGCGTAGTCCTGCGCCCAGGTCAGGTCGTAGCGGTAGGCCGCCATCTCCGCCGACCCGGCCAGGAAGTAGGCCAGGTCGCGGTCCGGCAGGTCGGCGTTGTGCGGCAGCTCCTGGGCCACCGAGATGTGCCGCTCGGCCAGCTTCTTGCCGATGTTGCGCGACCCGGAGTGCAGTGTCAGCCAGACCCGGTCCTCGTCGTCCAGGCAGACCTCGATGAAATGGTTGCCGCCGCCCAGGGTGCAGGAGTGGGCCGCGCACGGGAAGGGGCCGGAGGGAGAATCCGGTCTCCGTTGGCGATCAAGTCCAGTGGCGCGCCGGTGTAGGCCGGCGACCATAGTGCATGTTGACGGCGTTGACGCTGCATCGTACTATTGACAGTGTTGACGGAAGGAGGATCACGGATGACCGTGTCGCTAGAGGGGGCCGACCGCGATTTCGTATCGACGGCAACCCGCGAGTTTGAACGGGCGCTTACGCAGGCTGTGGCCTCCCACGAGCAGGCGGGCCGCAGCGCCAGCGCGGTGTTGGGCGATCCCCGCTCGTTC
>NZ_JBYCLB010000221.1:0-2466 GCF_057473705.1 Mycobacterium sp. TH-M15
CCAACGCCAACGGGGTCTCGCTGGATCCGGTCTCCCGCGGCCCGCACGCGTACAAGGTGATGTCGATCCTGGCGATGGACGATCCGGGCCACCTGCGGCTGCGCACCCTGGTGTCCAAGGGCTTCACCCCCCGCCGGATCCGCGAGTTGGAGCCGCGGGTGGCGCAGCTGGCCCGTCGGCACATGGACGATGCGCTGGACGTCCGCGGCGGTGGCTCCTTCGACTTCATCGAGGATTTCGCCGCGAAGCTGCCGATGGACGTCATCTCCGAGCTGATGGGCGTTCCAGCGGCCGACCGGACCCGGATCCGGGAGCTGGCCGACCGGGTGCTGCACCGCGAGGACGGGGTGACCGATGTTCCGCCGTCGGCGTTGCAGGCGTCGGTCGAGTTGATGACCTACTACACGCAGATGATCGCCGACTTCGAGAAGACGCCGGCCGACAACCTGACCTCGGCGCTGCTGCAGGCCGAGATCGACGGGGACCGACTCGCCGACGTGGAGATCATGGCGTTCCTGTTCCTGATGGTGATCGCCGGCAACGAGACCACCACCAAGCTGCTCGGCAGCGCGGTCTACTGGGGGCACCACAACCCCGACCAGTTGGCCGCGGTCTACGCCGATCACTCCCGGATTCCGTCGTGGGTCGAGGAGTCGCTGCGCTATGACACGCCCAGTCAGATTCTGGCCCGCACCGTCGTCGAGGAGCTGACCCTGTACGGGACCACCATCCCGGCCGGTGAGGTGCTGCTGCTGCTGCCCGGGTCGGGGAACCGGGACGAGCGTGTCTTCGACGATCCCGACGTGTTCCGGATCGGTCGCGACATCGGGTCCCGGCTGCTCAGCTTCGGCAGTGGCGCCCACTTCTGCCTCGGCGCGCATCTGGCTCGGATGGAGGCCCGGGTGGCGCTGACCGAGTTGTTGGAGCGGGTCCGCGGCTACCGGGTCGACGAGGACAACGCCGTGCGGGTGCACTCGTCCAACGTGCGCGGCTTCGCCCACCTGCCGATCGATGTGGAGATGCGGTAAATGCCCCGTTTCGAGCCGCACCCGCAGCGTCGGCCGGCAATCGTCGCCGGCGCCTCCTCGGGAATCGGCGCGGCCACCGCGGAAGAGCTTGCCGGTCGCGGTTTTCCGGTCGCGCTGGGCGCGCGGCGAACCGACAAACTGGCCGAGCTGGTCGAGAAGATTCGCTCCGGCGGGGGCGAGGCGGTGGCCTCTCCGCTGGACGTCACCGATGCGGACTCGGTGAAATCATTCGTGGCCGCCTGCGTCGACACGCTGGGCGAGATCGAGTTACTGGTCTCCGGCGCCGGCGACATGCACCCGGGCCGCATCCACGAAAGCAGCACCGAGGCGTTCAACGACCAGATCCAGGTGCACCTGGTGGGCGCCGACCGGCTGGCCACCGCGGTGCTGCCGGAGATGGTGGCCCGGCGACGCGGGGACGTCATCTTCGTCGGCTCCGACGTCGCGCTGCGGCAACGCCCGCACATGGGTGCCTACGGCGCCGCCAAGGCGGGCCTGCTGGCGATGGTGCACAACCTGCAGATGGAGTTGGAGGGCACCGGGGTCCGGGCCTCCATCGTGCACCCCGGTCCGACGCTGACCGGGATGGGCTGGCAGCTCTCCGCCGAGCAGGTCGGGCCGATGCTGAAGGACTGGGCGACCTGGGGTCAGGCCCGACACAGCTACTTTCTCCGCCCGGCCGACGTCGCGCGGGCGATCGCGTTCGTCGCCGAGACACCGCGCGGGTCGAACATCGTGACCCTGGAGCTGCAGCCCGAAGCGCCGCTGACGGACGCGCCGGCGGATCGTCAGCAGCTGCGACTGGGCGAAGACGGGATGCCGCCGACATTTTGAGGGAGGTCTCCCCCGGCCCGACCGCGCCCGATAGGCTCGAAACCGGCTTCGGTTGGGTCCAGCGGGACCGCCTCGACTACCCTGACCAGCACGGGTGTGCACGACGAAAGCAGGTTCGCGGTGAAGACAAAGGGCGCGTTGCTCTGGGAGTTCAACAAGCCGTGGTCGGTCGAGGAAATCGACATCGGCGACCCGCAAAAGGACGAGGTCAAGATCCAGATGGAAGCGGCCGGGATGTGCCACTCCGACCACCATCTGATGACCGGCAGTATCCCGATGGCCGGCTTCCCGGTGCTCGGCGGCCACGAGGGCGCCGGGATCGTCACCGAGGTCGGCCCCGGGGTGGAGGATCTGGCGCCGGGCGACCACGTGGTGCTGTCGTTCATTCCGTCCTGCGGCAAATGCCCGTCCTGCCAGGCCGGGATGCGCAACCTGTGCGACCTGGGCGCCGGCCTGCTCAACGGCGTCGCGGTCAGCGACGGCACCTTCCGGGTGCACGCCCGCGACCAGAGCGTCTACCCGATGACGCTGCTCGGCACCTTCTCGCCGTGGATGGTGGTGCACAAGACGTCGGTGGTGAAGATCGACCCGTCGATC
The DNA here is from genome assembly GCF_057473705.1 of Mycobacterium sp. TH-M15. Taxonomy (NCBI): domain Bacteria; kingdom Bacillati; phylum Actinomycetota; class Actinomycetes; order Mycobacteriales; family Mycobacteriaceae; genus Mycobacterium; species Mycobacterium sp. TH-M15. Next base: position 2,460 of record NZ_JBYCLB010000221.1, read on the forward strand.
CCGTTCG
>NZ_JBYCLB010000222.1:0-3223 GCF_057473705.1 Mycobacterium sp. TH-M15
GGGCCAGCCCGGCCGGCAGCCGTCCGGTATCGCCGGTGAGCGCCGCGACCAGCTCGGCATCCGGCTCGGCCGGGTCCGCGTCATCGCCGCCGGCGCGGCGCAGCGCCCGGCGCAGCTGGCGCAGGGTGATCGGGTCCACCCGCCCGATCGGGCCGGTGAGCAGCGCCCGCGCCCGCCGGCCGTCGAGGCCGGCGACGGCGGCGGTCAGCACCGCCAGCAGGGCGGCGACCGTCGGCTGCTCGGCCAGCGGTGCGTCGGCGGCGGGCAGTACCACCGGCACCCCGGCACCGGCCAGCGCCCGGGTCAGCCCGCCGCCCACCCGGGGAACCGACCGGACGATCACCGCCATCTGCGACCACGGCACCCCGTCGATCAGGTGGGCCCGGCGCAGCGTGTCGGCGATCAGCGCCGCCTCGGCGTGCCCGGAGGTCGCGGTCCGCGCCGTCACCGAGCCGGCCGGGCCGGTTCCGTCGAGCGGCCCGGGGCCGCCGGCGCCGGGCCGCCGCCCGGCGATGCCGCCGATGGCCCGGGTGATCGCCGACGCACACCGGTGCGACGTGGTCAGCGTCACGGTCGGCGAAGCACCGGACGCCGCCAGCAGCGCGTCCGGCTGGCCGCCGCGGAACCCGAACACCGCCTGGGCCGGGTCGCCGGCGATCAGGGTCCGGTCGGCCCCGGCGGCCAGCGCCCGCACCAGCGCGGCCGCCTGCGGGTCGAGTTGCTGGGCGTCGTCGACCAACAGCAGCCGCACCCGGGCGCGCTCGTCGGCGAGCAGGCCCGGGCCGGCGGCGAACGCATCCAGGGCCGCCCCCACCAGCTCGGCGGCGCCCAGCGCGGGCACCGCCGCCTGCGGTGCCGCGGTGCCGACCGCCGAACGCAGCAGCATCACCTGCTCGTACTGCTTGGCGAACCGGCCCGCGGCGACCCACTCCGGGCGGCCCGCGCGCCGGCCCAGCCGGGCCAGCCGGTCCGGGCCGACCCCGCGTTCGGCGCAGCGGGCCAGCAGGGAGCGCAGCTCGGTGGCGAACCCGTCGGTGCCCAGCGCGGCGCCCAGCGCCGCCGGCCAGGCCGCCGGGCCGTCGCCGGCGAGCAGTTCCCGGATGACGGCGTCCTGCTCGGCGCTGGTCACCAGCCGCGGCGGCAGGTCGCCCGCGCGCCGGGCCGCCAGCCGCAGCACGGCGAACGCGTAGGAGTGCACGCTGCGCACCAACGGTTCCCGGATCACCGCCGGGCCCGCGGCACCGGGCCGGTCGGCGGCCGAGAGCAGCGCGGTGGTCAGTGCGGTGCGGGCCGCGGTGCCGAGCCGGCCCACCCCGGTCAAGAACAGCACCGACTCCGGGGCGACCCGACCCGCCGCGACGGGCGCCGCGGCCGCGGCGTCCGCCAGGCTGGGCGGGCCGGGGCCCGGACCGCCCAGCACCCGCAGCACCCCGCGGGCCGCCGGGTCGAAGGCGGCGTCCGCGTCGGTATCCCAGTGGCGAGCCATGTCCGGATGACACCACGGGGGTCCGACAAGGGACCGTCTGGCCGATACGCAGCAGGAGCACTCCGGCTACTGCCGCGGCGCCGGGTCCCGAAGTCGCATTTCCAAAGGATGGGCCCCGGAAGCGCCTATCTTTGAACGGATACCGGCCGCGGCGCTGCGAAGCTGTGCGCATCCGGCTTGCTGCGGTAGCGCTGCTCCGGATCCAGCACGCAGTGGGTCCGACCGAAAACCGTCACCATGCACTTGTTGCAGTGATTGCATCGGCTCTGAGTCGCCGGATCATCCATAATCTGTCGGATCAAGTCCGGTTCACGCAACAGCGCCCGGCCCAGCGCAAGGAAGTCGAAGCCCTCCCGCATGCCGGTGACCATGTGATCGTAGTTGGTGATGCCGCCTAACAGGATCAGCTTGGTGTTCTTGACCGCGGGGAGAAACTGGCGTGCCGACTCCAGCATGTACAGATCTTCGTAGGGATACTGCCCCATCATCTTCTTGCCCAGGATCCGAACACCGGTCTTCAGTGGCTGCGGCATCACCGCAGCGAACTCGTCGACCGGAACGTCACCGCGGAACAGGTACATCTGATGGAATACCGACGACCCCTGGGTCAGCTCGATCGCGTCCAGGTTGGCGTCCTGATCCAGAAGCTGTACAGTGCGCAGCGATTCGGAGAGCCAGATGCTACCGGGTATCCCGTCGTCCATACTGATCTTGGCGATCACCGCGACCCGGTCTCCGATGACCTCCCGGACCCGTTGCGCAATTTCACGGACGAATCGACTGCGCTCGTCGATACCACCACCGTAGGCGTCTTTGCGGCGGTTGAGTTTCGGGCTCAAGAACGAGCTCGGCAGGTACAGATGTCCGAAATGCAGTTCCACCACGTCGAATCCGGACTCGGCCGCGATCTCGGCAGCCGCGCCGAACTGGTCGATGACGCGGGCTATCTCCGCGGCGCTGATCCCGCGGCAGTACTCCAGGCTGGACGGGTTGAAGAACTTGCTCGGCGCCATCGGCGTAGTGCCGGTGACCTTCTTGGAGGCCACCACGCCCGCGTGCCCGAGCTGGGCCGAAGCGGCGGCGCCGCCGCCGTGCACGGTGTCGGTAAATTTCTTCAGGCCCGGCATCGCCTTTTGGCTCATCAGAATCTGTCCCGGCGCGCTGGCTCCTTCCGGGGCCACACAGCAGTAGGCCAGTGTTGTCATGCCAACGCCCCCGTCGACGTATCGACGATGAAAATCGATAAGCTCTTCGGTGACAAGCCCTTTCGGCGACCGGCCCTCCGACGTCGCGGCTTTGATGATCCTGTTGCGCAACCGAACGGGGCCAAGGGTCGCCGGCGCGAACGGATCGGGTGCCCGTTGTGCCGATGTCTCAGTGTTCGCCATCCCGCGAGTCTGCCGAGACTGCGAAAATAGCGTCAATTATCGATACCAGTCAGCGGGATGGGCAGGTGTTCACCCGCTGCCGCCCGGCCATCACGTCATCCGCGAAGCTCCGCGCATCGGGGAAGGAGGCGGACACCGCGCGGCGATGGTCTGCATCCGGGTACGTGCGATATTCCAGCCCGACGTGCTTATCGCAGTACTTCCGCACCACCTCGTCGGTCATCGGCGGCAGGATCGTGGTGTCGGCGAGTCCCTGCACGATCAGCACCGGCACCGCGGGCGTCAGGTTGGCCGGATCCTGCCGTGCGAAGTAGTCGGTCAGCGGGTTTAGGTCTGTTCGCAACATAAA
>NZ_JBYCLB010000223.1:0-4064 GCF_057473705.1 Mycobacterium sp. TH-M15
GGATGATCTCGTTGGTGACGTGCTCCTCGAACTGCCGCCGGTAGTTCGGGGTGAAATACGGGTAGGTCTCGGTCAGGCTGCGCTCCACCGTCTGGTACTCGTAGCCGAGCACCTGGGGGATCTCCTTGGCCGCCAACACCGGCAGCTCCTGCCGTGCGGCCTGCTCGCCGTTCCATGCCACCCGGTCCCAGTACAGCCAGCCGCCCACCGCGCCCAGCCCGACGAAGACCACCGAGAGCACCACCGCGGCCCAGCGCAGCAGCCGCTCGGCCCGCGAAGACATCAGTTGCCTCCGTCGGGGTACTTCAGGTCGTATGCGGTCATCCGGCCTTCGTCGTCCTGGTGCACGATCACCCGCATCCGGTACGGCAGCGACGGCTTGGTGACGCCGTCCAGCCCGGTCGTGGTCACCCGCGTCGCCACCAGCACCGAGGCGTCTCCGGTGTCCTCGTCGATGCCCTCCAGCGCCGCCGCATTGATCACGACTTCGGAGGTGGCGATACGGGTGGCGCGGAACAACTCCTTGAGATTCTCGGCGTTGCCCGCAATTATGTCGCGCAGCGGGCCGCTGGTCCCGGCCACGAACCGGTCCACACTCTCCTCGACCGTCTGGTCGGTGTAGCTGAACATGTTGACCACGGTCTGGGCCGCGGTGTCGACGAACCGCTGATCGTGGGCGGCGACCGCCTCGTCGTGTCGGTGCTGCACCCCCAGGATCGCGACCAGGGCACCCACCACGACGGTCGCCGCCAATACCGCAGCGGCCGCGACGATCGCCACCCGCTCGCCATTCGGCGCCCGCCGGGGCGGCCGGCCAACCGGACTGACCCGGGCCGCGGCACGACCCGCATCCGGTGACGGCGCCTCGGCGGAGACGGTCACCGCGTCTCCGACCGGACCGGCCGCCCGCGATGCCCGACGGCGACGTTTCGCGGTCACCACCTCGGCGGTCTCGTCGGATTCCCCGGCTGCTGCGGTCACTGCCTCGTCGGCCTCGATCTCGTCTGCCATCACGCTTCCCTCGGGGTGAGCATCAGGTCCACCCAGTTCTCCGCCGGCAACAGCTTGTCACTGCCGGGAACGTACACGCCGCTGCCGCCGTCCGGATCGACGAACGTCCCTGTGCGCTGGTCGTAGGTGCTCAGCGCCACTCCGTTCGCCTGCGCCCCGGCTGCAGCGGGCGGCACCTCGGCCGGCAGCGGCGCCTCCGCCGGCGGCGGTCCCGGCAGCAGCGGAGCGGGGGGCGGCGGTCCGGGCAGCAGCGGCGGAACGGGCGGCGGCCCGGGTAGCGGCACCGCCGGAGCCGGGTCCCGCCCGTAGGCCGGCAGACCACCGTTGCCGCCGGGCAGGGTGGGCATGTTCTGGTCCGGTGGCGCGTAGAACGGCCAGGGCGGCGGCCGCACCGGTCCCGGCTTGTTCGGCGGAACCACATCCGGGAACGGCGGGTTGGGCGCCGGGCCGGGGCCGGCCGGAACGCCGGGTGGCAGCTGGGCCACCGGCGGACCTGGATCGTAGTCGGTCTCCGGCGGGATGAACGGGAACTTGTTCAGCGGCCGGCGCATCCGCGGATCCTGCACCGGGGCGCTGCCGTACGGGATCGGTGGCCCACGCCACGGATTGCTGCCGATCGGCACGAAGCCCCTCGGGTCGCGGCAGAGCTGAATGGTCGGGGCGCGTTTGCCCGGGTACTCCATGCACGGATAGTTGCGCGCGCCCCGAATGGCGGACGGATCGTCTTGGGCCGCCTTGCAGTACAGGTCGCTCGGCAGCTCGCGGACGCTCTCGTCGGCCGGTGAGCGCATCTGGTAGAACGGGACGAATCCGACCGTGCACGGCGGCGGGTCGTGCATGTCGACTTTGAAGTCGAGCTTGACGCCCTCGTCCATCGGCACCCCGCCGGCGACGGTGAGCAGGGCCGCAATCAGCGCCGGGAAGACCACCAGCGCGTGTTCGATGGATTTGCGGTAGATCACCCCGACCCGGCCGAAGTTGGCCAGACTGGCCGCCAGCACCGGGAACGACGGCCGGATCCCGGTGAACGTGGTGTTGGCCTGCTCGACCACGCCGGGGACGGTCTGCAGCGTCGTCCGCAGCTGCGGGTCGGCCTGCCGCACCTCGCCGGTGAACTGGGCCAGCGCCCGGAACAGGGCCTTGCCGTCGTCGCCGCTGCGCACCTGGGCGTCCAGGAACGGCCCCAGCTGGTCCAGCAGCGCGGTGGTCTGCCCGGCGCTGGCATTGGCTTCGTCGATCAGCAGCCGAGACGACTCGATCAACCGCGCCAGCTCCGGCCCGGAGCCGTTGAACGCGGCGAACGCGCCGCGCAGCATCTGCTGCAGCCGGCTGTTGGCGATGCTGTCGACCATCACCTCGGCCTGCTCCAGCAGCCCGGCGATGTCCTGCCCGATGAAGGTGCGGTCCTGACCGATCCGGTCGCCGTTGCGCAGCTTCCCGTTGGCCGCTCCACCCTCCGATTCCTGGGGCGGCACCAGGTCGACGTACTGCTCGCCGATCGCCGACATGCTCTTGACGGTGGCGGTGACGTTCTCCGGGATCGCCGGGCGGCCGTTGAGGCGCAGCTCGACGTCGACCCCGTCGTTGTTGAGGCGGACCCGTTCTACCCGGCCGACCGTGACGCCCCGGTAGGTGACGTTGGCGGCCTTGTAGATGCCGCCGCCACTGGTGAAATCCGCGATCACCGTGTAGGTTCCAATGCCCAGCCGGCTGGGCGCGTGCAGATAGAACACCGAGATCGCGCCGACGGCGAGCACCGTGACGATGGCGAAGGCCATCAGTTGGATACGGATCAGGCGGGTCAGCATCGCGGTCAGTCCTCGTAGTGGGCGGCAGTTCCGGGCGGGATCTTGAACGGATCCGCCGCCTGCCCCGACAGGTTGGCCAGCTCGCCGAGCAGAAAGTCGGGCGGGTTGAGCACCTCGGCCATGTGCGGGATGTTCGGGTCGAATCCGCCGGTGGTGAACACCGTCTCCCCGAGCCGGCGCAGCGTCATGTCGAAGGTGACGTACACGTTGAGGAAGTCCCCGCGAACCGCGTTCCGCAGGTATTTCGAGACGAACGGAAAGGTCGGGATGAACTGGAAGGCGGTCACCAGGTCGTTGGCGTTGTCGCCGAAGGCTTTCACCACCGGGTACAGGTCCTTGAGGTCGGCGATCAGATCCTCCTTGGACTCGGCCAGAATCCGGGAGGCGACCGTCGCCGCGCTCTGCACCGCCCCGAACGCGTCGACGATGTTGGCCCGGTTGTCGTTGAGCACCTTCAGCGCCGCGGGCAGCGTCTCCAGCGTCCGGGTGAGCTTGGGGGAGCTCTGCGCCAAGGTCCCGGCCAGCCGGTTCAGACCCTCGGCGGTGGCGATGATGTCACCGATCTGCCGGTCGAACGAACCGGTCAGCTCCGCCAGGCGCGGGATCAGGCCGGCGAACGTGCCGGTGCGGTTCGCGACCGCGGCGTAGAGCTCGTCGGTGATGTCTTGCAGCGCCCCGAGATTGCCCTTGTTCACCACCATGCCCAGTGACGACAGCACTTCCTCGGTGGTGGGGTAGCGACCGGTGCGGCTGAGCGGGATCACGTCGCCGGAGCCGAGCGTGCCCACCGCGGGCTGGTCCACCGGCGGACCCAGGTCGATGTGTTGTGAGCCCAGCAGCGACGTCTGCGCCACCTTGGCGATGGCGTTGGCCGGTAGATGGACGTTGCCGTCCAGCGACAGCTTCACCGCGGCGTGGAAACTGCCGTCCGGGTCCTGCACCGCGTCGATCCCGGAGACGCTGCCGACGGTGACGTCGTCGACCATCACCGGCGAATTCTGCGGCAGGGTGGCCACATCGGGCAGTTCCACGGTGATGCTGTAGGAGCCCTTGCCGTGACCGGCGGTGCCGGGCATGTTCAGCGAGTTCAACCCGCCGAACTGACAGCCGGCCAGCACCAGCATCCCGGTGCCGATTGCGACGCCGCGCCGGCCGAGGCGCATCACCCTGGTACGCAACGTATTCGACGTCATCGACCGCCCCCGTACGCTTCCGGTGGCGGCGTCCCGCCACCCGGCTCGGCCG
>NZ_JBYCLB010000224.1:0-6551 GCF_057473705.1 Mycobacterium sp. TH-M15
GAGCGCAGGCAGAACTCCCGCCAGCCCGCGTCGTCGGCCGCCGCACTCAGCACCACCTTGTCCGCGGTCCACTCGGCGCGCTCCAGCCCGTCGCGACCGACCCGGCCCGGGTTCACCGCCCGCAGCCGGTTCGACAGGGCGGCGACCAGTTCGGCGGTGACCATCGCCACCGGAGCACCGGCGTCCACACCGACCACCGCGACCACCACCTCCGGCGCCGGCGGGCGCGGGATCGCCGGCGGCGGCATCTGGTGCAGCCGGGTGGCCAGCACCCGGACCAGCGCACCGAGCACCGCCGCATCGGCGATCCGGTCGAAGTGCGCCTTGGCGATTCGCACCAGCGTGGTGTCGCGCACCGCCCGCACCGCAGCAGACCGCGGCGCATCGATCAGCAGTCCCAACTCGCCGACGACCTCGCCGCGGCCCAACTCGGTGACCACGATCTGCCGCCGGCGGTGGTTCCGCAACACCTGCAGGCGGCCGCTGCGCACCACATAGAGCGAGTCGGCCGGCTCGCCCTGACGGAACAGGTACGAACCCGCCGTCAACTCAACCTGCTCGGCGTGGTTTCGCAGCTCGGCCAGGGCCACCGCGTCCAGGCCGGCGAAGAGCGGCAGGTTGCCCAGCAGGTCGGTCTCCCCGTTCGGGGACGGTGCCGGTTGAGCGGCCGCGTGCTGGGGGGCATGCCGCGGCATCAGCGGGTCGACGTGCGGCACCGGCGCAGCCTCGTCCGCCTCCACGGCCGCCCGTGGGGCGCGGCCCAGCAGCACCCCGGTGACCGCGACGGCCAGAAAGCAGACCGCGGACAGCGTCCAGCCCCGCCGGAGCGCCTCCTCGGCCGCGCCGCGGGCCGGCGTCCCGACCACGACCACCAGCAGCGCAATGCCGATCACGGCGCCGAGCTGGCGGGTGCTGCTGATCACCGCCGCCGCGGTGGCGTAGCTGCCCCCGGCGGCCAGACCGGCCAAGGCGGCACTGCCCAGCACCGGCAACGTGGCGCCGACCCCGATGCCCTGCAGCACCTGGCCGGGCAGCCACGCAGCCCGGAAATCCGGCGTGGACCCGACCCGCGTGAGGTACCACAGCAGGCTGCCGGCCCAGGTCAGCGCGCCGACGACGACGATCAGCCGGTAGCCGTGCCGGTCGGCGACCCGGCCGAGCACCGCCGCGACCACGGCGGCCACGAACGCGGCGGGCGCGATCGCCAGGCCGGCATACAGCAGCGAGTAACCCCACACGTAGTTCAGGAAGAAGACGTGGGTCAGCATGTAGGCATAGAACCCGGCGCTGGCGATGATCGTCAGCGCATTTCCGGCCACGAACGACCGGATGCGCAGGAACGCCGGCTCGATCAACGGGGCCGGGTGGTAACGCGAACTCACCATGAACCCGACCGTGGCGACCGCCCAGATCGCCAGCGACCCGATCACCGCCGGGCTGGTCCAGCCCCAATCCGCGCCCTTGATCAGGCCGAGCGTCAGGAAGCCGAGCGCCAGCGCCAGCAACGCCGCCCCGCGCAGGTCGGGCACCCGCCGCCGTCCGACGGCCCGGCTCTCCACCAGCCCCCGCCGGGCCACCAGCACCGCCACGACGCCCAGCGGAAGGTTCACCAGGAAGACCCATCGCCAGTTCGCCGCCTCCACCAGGGCACCACCGATCGGTGGGCCGAGGCCGGACGCGATCGCCGCCGCCGCACCCCACAGCCCGATGCCGTGCGCGCGGCGCGCGGCCTCGAACCCCTCGACGACCAGCGCGAGCGACGCCGGCACCAGGATCGCCGCGCCGAGACCCTGCAGCACCCGGAACGCCACCAACTGCCCGACGGTGGCGGCGGCCGCGCAGAGCGCCGACGCCGCGGTGAACAACACCACCCCGAAGATGAACGTCCGTCTCCGGCCGAGCAGATCGGCGAGCCGCCCGCCCGCCACCAGGAACGCCGCGAAGGCGATGTTGTAGGCGTTGAGCGCCCAGGACAGGCTGCCGATGTCGGTGTGGAAGTAGCGCTGGATGGCCGGGAAGGCGACGTTGACGATCGTGGAGTCGAGAAAAGCGAGGAAGGCGCCGAAGGCCGCGATCAGCAGCACCGCCATCGACGAGGGTTGGCGACGTCGGGTGATCGGGGCGCGCGGCTGGCGCCGTCGTCGGCTCGGCCTCACCGTGGCGTCGACCCGGTCGCTCTTCGATGTCCCCGCGTTCACCCTGCGAGTCTTGAGTTGGGTACCGAAGTCATTCGCCATGACCCATCTCCATTCAGTCCGCGATCGGCGGTCCTGTTGATGTCGCTCAAGACGATTGTCGCTGAACCGAGCCGATGCGTCCGGAGAACTCCCGACGTCGCCGGCACGTCCATGCGCCACGAACCGGCGCCGTCGTCCGGGCAGCGTTTACCCTGGTAGGCATCCCGGCAGCCAACGCTTCGAGAGGCACACCCCATGCACCGACGATCCTCGCGGGGTGTCCTCGTCGCGATCTGCGCGGTGCTGCTGCTCAGCGGCTGCGCACGAGTACTGGACGGCACGCCGACCTCGACCTTCGCCGACCCGTTCCGGGTGGCCGGTCTGGAGGCGTCCGACGGGCCCAACGGGCTGCGGCCCGACGCCCCGGTGCCCGACCGGGACGTCGAGCACACCGACGGCGGGCGGGTGGATCAGATCGCCGCGCAGTCGGTCAGCGACATCGAGGCGTTCTGGGGCGCCGCCTTCGCCGACACCTTCGACGGCAGCTTCCGCACGGTCAGCGAGCTGGTCTCCTGGGACGCCCGGGCGATGCGCGGGACCTTCTGCGAGAACAAAACGTTTCTGCTGGTCAACGCGGCCTACTGTTACCTGGACAATAGCATCGGCTGGGATCGCGGGGTGCTGTTGCCGGGGCTGCGCGGCAGCTATGGCGACATGGCCGTCAACATGGTGCTCGCGCACGAATACGGCCACGCGATCGCCAAGGGTGCCGGCCTGAGCAAACAGCGCGGCACCCCGACCCTGGTGGCCGAGCAGCAGGCCGACTGCCTGACCGGCGCCGACCTGCGCTGGGTGGCCCAGGGCGATTCACCGCGGTTCACCCTGGGCACCGGCGACGGACTCAACGCCGTGTTGGCCGCGATGCTGGTGCTGCGCGACCCGCCACTGGAGGCGGGTGCCGACAGCGGGGAGGCCGACGCGCACGGCTCGGCGTTCGAGCGGGTCTCGGCGTTCCAGTTCGGCTTCACCGACGGCGCGACGTCGTGCAAGGAGATCGACGTCGGCGAGATCGAGCAGCGCCGCCGCGACCTCCCGGTTCAGCTGCGGCACGACGAGACCGGCGAGCTGCCGGTGACCGAAGAGACGGTACGCATGGTGGTGGACGCGATGACCACGGTGTTCTCCCCCGCCGACCCGCCACAGGTCAGCTTCACCGGTGCCGACGTGTCGTGCGCCGGCGCCCGGCCGAGCCCGCCGGCGTCGTACTGCCCGGACACCAACACGATCGCCGTCGACCTGCCCGGGCTGCAACGGATGGGCACCGCCACCAAGGCCGACCTGAGGGTGAGCCTGTCCGGCGACAACACCGCCTACTCGGTGGTGGTGTCGCGCTACCTGCTCGCGGTGCAGGCACAGCGCGGCGGGCTGGCGCTGGACAGCGCCCAGGCGGCGTTGCGCACCGCCTGCCTGACCGGGGTCGCGACCGCCCGGATGTCCCAGGGGGTGCCGACCTCGGACGGGCAGAGTTTCGCGCTGAGCGCCGGCGACCTGGACGAGGCGATCGCCGGCCTGCTGACCAACGGCCTGGCCGCCAGCGACGTCAACGGTGAATCGGTCCCGGCCGGTTTCTCCCGGATCGACGCGTTCCGCACCGGGGTGCTCGGCAACGAGGAGCGCTGCCTCAGGCGCTTCCGGTGAACCCGATGGCCGGGGGCGCGGCCGCCGGCCGATGTCTGGCTCCCGCTCCGGACGACCTGGACCGGCTGGTGTCCGGCGTGCATCACGACCCGCACGCGGTGCTGGGCGCGCACGAGTACGGCGACCACACGGTGATCCGGGCGTTCCGGCCGGGGGCCGAGAGCGTGGTCGCGCGGGTCGGCGGTGAGCGGTTCGAGATGCGGCGCCTGGATCGCGGATTGTTCGGCGTGGCACTGCCGTTCGTCGATCTCCTCGACTACCGGCTGGAGCTGCGATACCCCGCCTCGGGCGACCCCCGCGTGGTGGCGGACGGATACCGCTTCCTGCCCACGCTGGGCGAGCTGGACCTGCATCTGATCGCCGAAGGCCGCCACGAGCGGCTGTGGCAGGTGCTCGGCGCGCATCACCGCTCGTTTACCACCGCCGACGGCGTGGTGACCGGGGTGTCGTTCGCGGTCTGGGCGCCCAACGCCACCGGCGTCGCCCTGATCGGCGACTTCAACGGCTGGCACGGCACCGACGCGCCGCTGCGGGTGCTCGGCTCGTCGGGGGTGTGGGAGCTGTTCTGGCCGGGCTTTCCGGCCGACGGGCTGTACAAGTTCCGGATCCACGGCGCCGACGGCGTCGTCACCGAACGTGCCGACCCACTGGCGTTCTGCACCGAAATCCCGCCGCGCACCGCGTCGCGGGTAACCGCCGGCGGCTACCGCTGGGGGGACGCCGCCTGGATGAGCCGGCGCGTCGGACGCAACCCGGCGGACGAGCCGATGAGCATCTACGAGGTGCACCTGGGTTCCTGGCGCAGCGGGCTGGACTACCGACAACTGGCGGTACAACTCACCGACCACGTGGTCGCACACGGGTTCACCCACGTCGAGCTGCTGCCGGTGGCCGAGCATCCGTTCGGCGGGTCGTGGGGCTACCAGGTCACCTCGTACTACGCACCGACCGCGCGATTCGGCCGCCCGGACGACTTCCGGGCGTTGATCGACGCGCTGCACCGGGCCGGTGTCGGGGTCATCATGGACTGGGTCCCGGCCCATTTCCCGAAAGACTGCTGGGCGCTGGGCCGGTTCGACGGCACCCCGCTCTACGAGCATTCCGATCCGCGCCGCGGCGAGCAACCCGATTGGGGAACCTATGTTTTCGACTTCGGCCGTCCCGAGGTGCGCAACTTCCTGGTGGCCAACGCCCTGTACTGGCTGACCGAATTCCACGTCGACGGCCTGCGGGTGGACGCGGTGGCGTCGATGCTCTACCTCGACTACTCCCGGCGCTACGACGACTGGAGCCCGAACGCGCACGGCGGCCGGGAGAACCTCGAGGCGGTGCGGTTCCTGCAGGAGCTGAACGCGACGGCGCACCGAGTCGCCCCGGGCAGCGTGCTCATCGCCGAAGAGTCCACCTCGTGGCCGGGGGTCTCCCGGCCGACCGAGCTCGGCGGCCTCGGCTTCGCCATGAAATGGAACATGGGCTGGATGCACGACACCCTCGACTACCTCGGGCAGGACCCGGTGCACCGCAGCTACCACCACCAGAAGGTGACGTTTTCGATGCTGTACGCCTACACCGAGAACTACCTGCTGGCGATCAGCCACGACGAGGTGGTGCACGGCAAAGGCACCCTGTGGGAGCGGATGCCCGGCGACGAGCACGCCAAGGCCGCCGGCGTGCGCGGCCTGCTCGCCTACCAGTGGGCACATCCGGGCAAACAACTGCTGTTCATGGGCCAGGAGTTCGGGCAACGGGCCGAGTGGTGCGAGCAGCGCGGCCTGGACTGGTTCCAGCTCGACGAAGACGGCTTCTCCACCGGAATCCTGCGGTTGGTCGGTGACCTCAACTCCCGCTACCGCAGTCGGCCCGCGTTGTGGAGTCAGGACAGCAGTCAGACCGGCTATGCGTGGATCGACGCCAACGACTCCACCAACAACGTGCTGAGCTTCCTGCGTTGCGGAGCCGACGGTTCCGTGCTGGCGTGCGTGTTCAACTTCGCCGGAGTCACACACACCGACTATCGGATCGGCCTGCCGTCCGGCGGCCGGTGGCGAGAGGTGCTCAACACCGATGCGCGCGACTACGGCGGCGCCGGCACCGGCAACCTCGGTGGCGTCGACGCCGCCGCGACGCCCTGCCACGGCCGCCCGGCGTCGGCGGTGCTGGTGCTGCCCCCGCTCTCGGCGCTCTGGCTGGAGCCGTGCTGATCCGCCGGCTACCGGCCGGCTACAGGTCGGCGGAGGAGTCGGCGGTGAACCAGCGATCGGGCCGGATGGTGAACAGCACGCTGCTCTGCCCGTCCATCCGGGCGACGAAGTCCCGCCCGCCGGCCTCGCCGAGATAGCGGATCGCGATCGCTTCCCGGGCCTCGACGGGCGAGGGGGTGGTGGCGTCGATCACGGTGCCCTCGACGACCACATACTGGTACGGCAGATCTTCGCGCTGGACCACCAGGCTCACCGCGCCGGCCCGGTCGATGAGCCGGGCTTTGCGGCGGTTGGCGCCGGTGTTGATCCGGATGTTGCCGCCCGGCACGTAGTCGTACCAGATCGGCACGCTGGCCGGTGGACGGCCGTCGTCGGCGGCGGAACCTGTCAACCTGAATGAGGCACCGTTGCGCGGTATTTACTGAGTGGTCTCCTCTGGTTGATCGGGTCGGTTGATCCACGAGGACTCGGGGAT
>NZ_JBYCLB010000225.1:0-6272 GCF_057473705.1 Mycobacterium sp. TH-M15
GGCGCAGTGGCTGCAGGCCCGCCTGGCCCAGCGCGGCGCCGGCGCGGTGATCGCCGACCTCAGCAATCAGGTGCTCGCCGCCGTCACCGCGCGCGCCCCCAGACAGCTGGCCGAGCAACGCGACGCCGCCGCGGCCGTGGTCACCCGCGGCCTCGACACACTGCGACCCTACTTCACCGCCTACCTGCCGGCGTTGCTGATCGCGGCGCTGCTCACCCCCGCCACCGTCGTCGTCGTCGCGGTCTACGACCTGCGGGCCGCGGTGATCGTGCTGCTCACCTTGCCGCTGATCCCGGTCTTCATGGTGCTGATCGGGGCGGCCACCGTCGACCGGTCGGCCGCCGCGCTGGACGCCATGACCGCCGTGCAGGCCCGGCTGCTGGATCTGCTCGCCGGCATCCCGACCCTGCGCGCCCTCGGCCGCGCCGCCGGGCCGGAGCAGCGTATCGCCGAACTGTCTGCGGCTCACCGGCATTCGGCGATGGCGACGTTACGGATCGCGTTCCTGTCCGCGCTGGTGCTGGAGCTGCTGGCCATGCTCGGGGTGGCGCTGATCGCGGTCAGCGTCGGACTGCGGCTGGTGTTCGGCCAGGTGAGCCTGACCGCGGGTTTGACGGTGCTGCTGCTGGCGCCGGACGTGTACTGGCCGCTGCGGCGGATCGGGGTGGAATTCCACGCCGCCCAAGACGGCCGGGCGGCAGCCGACCGGGCGTTCGCCCTGATCGGCGACGAACCCGGTCGCGGGCCGGGCCATCGGGTTGTCACCGCGCGCGGCGCGACGATTCGCATCGACCGGCTCACCGTGGCCGGCCGCGACGGCGCGGCGCCGCGGAATCTCAGCGCGGTGATCGACCCCGGCCGGGTGACGGTGCTGACCGGCGCCAACGGTGCCGGAAAAAGCACCACCCTGCACGCCATCGCCGGGCTGGTCGCGCCGACGTCGGGCCGGGTCACCGTGGCCGGGGTGGACGTCGCCGACCTCGACCTGACCGCGTGGTGGCGCCAGCTGGCCTGGCTGCCACAGCGGCCCGCGTTGGTCCCCGGGACGGTCGCCGACAACCTCGCCCTGTTCGGCACTCTCGCCGATGCCGACGCGGCCTGCGCGGCGTCCGGCTTCGACACGGTGCTCGCCGACCTGCCGGACGGTGTGCGGACCGGGCTGGGCCGCGGCGGGCTCGGGCTCTCGCTCGGCCAGCGGCAGCGACTCGGGTTGGCTCGCGCACTCGGGTCACCGGCTGCGGTGCTGCTGCTCGACGAGCCCACCGCGCATCTCGACGCGGCGGCGGAGGCGCGGGTGCTGCGCGCCGTCGTCGACCGTGCCCGGGCGGGCACGACCGTGGTGGTCGTCGGCCATCGCGATGCGGTGCTGGCGATCGGCGACCGGGTCGTCGACGTGGCTGCGGGGACCTATGCCGCGGCATGACCCGCTGCTGGCCGCGGCCGGGCTGCTTCGGCCCCGCCTGGGTCGCCTGCTGCTCGCCGGCGTCCTCGGGGTGTTATCGCTGGGCAGCGCGCTGGGACTGGCCGGGGTGTCGGCCTGGCTGATCACCCGCGCCTGGCAGATGCCGCCGATCCTGGACCTCTCGGTGGCGGTCGTGGCCGTTCGCGCGTTCGGGGTGTCCCGCGGGGTGCTGCACTACTGCGAGCGGCTGGCCACCCACGACAGTGCGCTGCGCGCCGCCGGAACCGCCCGGGAACAGATCTACCGCCGCCTGGCCTACGGCCCGGCCGACGTGGCCGCCCGGCTGCACAGCGGCGAGCTCGTGGCGCGAGTCGGCACCGACGTCGACGAATTGGCGGACGTTCTGGTGCGCGCACTGCTGCCGATCGGTGTCGCCGCGGTGCTGAGCCTGGCCGCGGTGGGGGTGATCGCGGTCATCTCGCCGGCGGCTGCGGCGCTGCTCGCGGCCTGCCTGGCGGTCGCCGGAGCGGTCGCGCCGTGGTTGTCGGCCCGCGCCGCCGCGGCACAGCAAACCCTTGCCCGGCACCATCTTTCCGAACGCGACGTTTCGGCGATGCTGGCGCTGGAGCACGCCCCGGAGCTGCGCGTCGGCGGCGTGCTGCCCGAGCTGATCGCCGAATCGCAGCGCCGGCAGCACGCGTGGGCGGACGCCGTCGACACCGCCGCCCGGCCGGCGGCCGTCGCCGCGGCCATGCCCACCGCGGCGGGCGGCGTCAGCGTGCTCGGCGCCGTGGCGGCAGGCATCGGGATCGCGTCCGCGGTCGCCCCCACCACCCTGGCGGTGCTGATGCTGCTGCCGCTCTCGGCGTTCGAGGCGACCACACCGCTGCCCGCAGCGGCCGTCGCGCTCACCCGAGCGCGGATCGCCGCGCGCCGCCTGCTGGATCTGGCCCCCGCCGAACCGGCAGCGCCGACCGCGGCACCACGCCCGGCGCCCGCCGCGTCGACTCCCCGGCTGCGCGCCGCCAGGGTGCACATCGGCCACCCGGGCACCGAACGATCGGTGCCGGCCACGGTGGATCTGCCACCGGGTTCCCGCCTCGCGGTCACCGGGCCCAGCGGCTCCGGCAAGACGACACTGTTGATGACGCTCGCCGGCCTGCTACCGGCGCTGCGCGGCCGCGTCGAGCTCGACGGAACGCCGATCGACCAGCTCGACGAGAGCAGACTGCGGGCCGCGGTCGGCTTCTTCGCCGAGGACGCGCACATCTTCGCGACCACCGTTCGGGACAACCTGCTCGTCGCGCGCGGCGACCGCGGCGACGACGAGCTGGCGCGGGCGCTGGACCGTGTCGGTCTGGGCCGATGGCTGGCCGGCCTGCCCGACGGCCTGGCCACCGTGCTCCCCGGCGGCGCGGACGCCGTCTCCGCGGGCCAGCGCAGACGCTTGCTGCTGGCCCGGGCGCTGATCTCGCCAGCGCGGATCGTGCTGCTCGACGAACCGACCGAGCACCTCGACACCGCCGACGCCGCGGCACTGCTGGGCTCGCTGCTGGCCCCCGACGGTGGTTTGATCGCCCCGGGCCGTACCGTCGTGGTCGCCACCCACCACCGCGTCGGCGCTATCGGCTGCCGACAGCTGCAGATCGGCGATCCGCGGCGGGCCGACGGGCGGGGACGGCCGGCGCAAACGCCGGACCATGGCAGAGATACCCTAACGGGTATACAATCGGGTTTTTGGAAAACGGTCCCGCCAACACGCTGAAACTCACTCAAACCAGGAGGATCTCATGGCCCGAGTCGTCATCCTCGGCGCCGGACTCGCCGGACACACCGCCGCGCTGCACCTTCGCCGGATGCTGCCCCGCAAACACGAGGTCGTCGTGGTCTCCCCCGAGCCGGACTGGAACTGGATCCCGTCGAACATCTGGGTCGGGGTGGGCCGGATGGAGGCGAAGAAAGTGCTCATCCCACTGGAGCCGATCTACCAGCGCAAGGGGATCGGATTCCACCAGGGATTCGCCACCACCATCCACCCCGAGGGCACCCGCGAGCAGCCGTCACCGTCGGTGGACTTCAGCTACACCGATCCCGCACGGCGCGGCGAGACCGGCATCCTCAGCTACGACTACCTCATCAACGCCACCGGCCCGAAGCTGAACTTCGCCGCCACGCCCGGCCTCGGACCCGACGGGCACTCCTGGTCGGTGTGCACCGCCGCACACGCCGCCGAGACGGCCGAGGCATTCAACCGTGTCGTCGCGGAACTGAAAGCCGGCCGCAAACAGCGTCTGGTCATCGGCGTCGGACACGGCACCGCCACCTGCGAGGGAGCGGCCTTCGAGTACACCTTCAACGTCGAGCACATGCTGCGCGTCGCCGGCGTTCGTGACCTCGCCGAGGTCATCTACCTGACCAACGAATACGAACTCGGCGACTTCGGTGTGGACGGAATGAAATTCGTCGACAAAGGCTTCACCCAGTCGAGCCGGATGTGGACCGAGTCACTGTTCCGGGAACGTGGCGTCAAGGCCATCACCCAGGCGCACGTGAGCGAGGTAATGGACGGCAAACTGCGCTACGAGCAGCTCGACGGCGCCGAGCACGACCTCGCCTTCGACTTCGCGATGCTGCTGCCGCCGTTCCGGGGCGCCGACCTGACCGCCTACGACAAAGACGGTGCCGACATCACTTCCACCCTGTTCGCGCCATCGGGCTTCTTGAAGGTGGACGCCGACTACTCGGGCAAGCCCTACGACGAGTGGTCCGCCGACGACTGGCCGCACACCTACGAGTCGTGCGCCTACCCGAACATCTTCGCGCCGGGCATCGCCTTCGCTCCGCCGCACCCGATCTCGCGACCGCGCAAGAGCCCCAACGGAACGGTCATCACCCCCAGCCCGCCGCGCACCGGGATGCCGTCGGGCATCATGGCCAAGACGGTCGCCGAGACCATCCGCGACCGCATCGCCCGCGGCGCGCAAGCCCCGGCCCACCACGCCTCGATGGCGACCATGGGCGCCGCGTGCGTGGCATCGGCCGGCGCCGGCTTCCGCGACGGCTCCGCCGCGGCGATGACGATGTTCCCGGTCGTTCCCGACCCGGTGAGATACCCGCAGACCGGCCGCGATCTGGCGGGCACCTATGGTGAGATCGGACTGGCCGGCCACTGGATCAAGGCGCTGCTGCACCACCTGTTCATCTACAAGGCCAAGGCCAGACCGTTTTGGTGGCTGATCCCCGAGTGAAAGGCGCTCCCGTGGACGACGAGGACCTCTACACCGCGACGAACGCGCAGACCGCCGAGCGCATCGCCGACGCCCCGCTACCCACCCCCGCGACGCTGCGGCTGCGCCAGAACCTGCCGATCCAGTTGTGGCGGATGGCCCGCATCAACGTGAAGATGCTGCGCATCATCTTCGGCGGGCACGGCTGAGCGAAGCTTCGCGAACGACTGACGTGAACACGCCGGTGGAACCACCAGCGCGGTCCGGCGATCACCGGCTACCCGCTGCAGCACCGGGAGCGAATCTCGGCTACACCGTGCGGGCCAGCCGGTGGGCCAGCAACTCGGCGAAGCGAGCCGGATCGTCGAGCGTTCCCCCCTCGGCGAGAAGCGCTGTGCCGTAGAGCAGCTCAGCCGTCTCGGCGACCTCCGGAGCGTCCGGGCGGTCTTGGTGCGCGGTCCGCAGCCCGGTGATCAGCGGATGGTCCGGGTTCAGTTCCAGGATGCGCTTGCCCACCGGGAAGTCCTGCCCGGACGCCCGATAGATCCGGGCCAGCGCCGGGGTGATGTCGAAGGCGTCGGTGATCAGGCAGGCCGGCGACTCGGTGAGCCGGGTGGAGAGCCGCACCTCCTTGACTTGCTCGTCCAGCGTCTCGGCCAGCCAGGCCAGCAGGTCGGCGAAGTCCTTCTGCTGCTCCTTGCGCTCGGTCTCGTGCGCGGTCTTCTCCTCCTCGGAGTCCAGGTCCACCTCGCCCTTGGCGACCGACCGCAGCGGCTTGCCGTCGAACTCGGGCACCATGCCCACCCAGACCTCGTCGACCGGGTCGGTGAGCAGCAGCACCTCGTAGCCCTTGGCCTTGAACGCCTCCAGGTGCGGTGAGCGAACCAGCTGCTCGCGGGTCTCGCCGGTGGCGTAGAAGATCTGCCCCTGGCCGTCCTTCATCCGCGCGACGTACTCGGCCAGCGTGGTGGGTTCGGTGTCGCTGTGCGTCGAGGTGAACGAGCTGATGCCCAGCAGGGTCTCCTGGTTGTCGAAGTCGCCCATCAGGCCCTCTTTGACCACCCGACCGAACTGGGTCCAGAAGGTCCGGTAGTCATCCGGGCGGCTGGACTGCAGCTCCTTGATGGTGGCCAGCACCTTCTTGGTCAGTCGGCGCCGGATCGCGTTGATCTGCCGGTCCTGCTGCAGGATCTCCCGGGAGACGTTCAGCGACATGTCCGCCGCGTCGACCACACCCTTGACGAACCGCAGGTACTCGGGCATCAGCTCGTCGCAGTCGCCCATGATGAACACCCGTTTGACGTAGAGCTGGATGCCGGTGTGCGCATCCCGGTTGAACAGGTCCATCGGGGCATGGGTCGGGATGAACAGCAGCGCCTGGTACTCGAAGGTGCCCTCGGCCTTCATCGAGATCACCTCGAGCGGCTCGTCCCAGGCGTGCCCGATGTGCTTGTAGAACTCGGTGTACTCCTCCTCGGAGACCTCGTCTTTCGGCCTGGCCCACAGCGCCTTCATCGAGTTCAGCGTCTCGATCTCGGTGGTGACGACCTCTTCGCCGCCCTCCTTTTCCGGAGCCGCACGGTGTTCGATCTGCATCCGGATCGGCCAGGCGATGAAGTCGGAGTACTTCTTGACCAGGCTTT
>NZ_JBYCLB010000226.1:0-3073 GCF_057473705.1 Mycobacterium sp. TH-M15
AACTCACCCGGGAGGCTCGACTGGCTGCCTGACCGTTCGCGACTCGAACCACGTACTTGACTCAACATTCACGACGGCGCCGCTTAAGCACACTAAAGATCACTCACTTGCAACGGCGAGAGGCTGCACAACGACATACATCAGCGAGCGCACCGGCGTGCCGTAAAAATAAATATTGCGTACTTATTTTAGCTGGGGCAGGATGGGGTCATGCCCGCCACCCGACCCCGGCGAACCCAGGCCGAACGGACCGCCGAGACGCGGCGGGCGCTGCTGGACGCGACGCTGGAAGCCCTGGTCGAGGTCGGCTTCAAGGGCACCACCACCACCGAGGTCGCCCGTCGCGCCGGGATGTCGGTGGGCGCGCTGCAGGGCCACTTCCCGACCAAGACCGAGCTGCTCACCGCCGCGGTGGAGTACTCGCTGAACCGGCGCGTCGAGGAGTTCGAGGTGCTGATGGCCGGCCTGGACCCGGCCGCGGACAAATTCGACGAGGCGATCGACCTGCTCTGGTCGATGTTCTCCGGGCCGACGTTCACCGCCGCACACGAACTGTGGGTGGCCGCCCGCACCGACCCGGAGCTGGCGCCCGCCGTCATCGCGACCGACCGGCAGTTCGTCGACGCCTGCGAGCGGGTCAACGCCGGGCTGTTCCCGGACAACGCAGCCGGTGCCCGGATCGGCTCCCAGATGGCGTTCGCGTTGATGGACGGCCTGGCGCTGGCCCGGTCGATCGACGGCTACCAGCCGCTGGACACCGACGAGATCCTGAACGCGTTCAAAGCGCTGGTCCGCCCCCTGGTGGCCGGCCCGCAACCCGAGGGGACATCATGACCGCCAGCGAGAAGCAGCCGGCCTACCACCCCGGCGGCCACCCGGTGCACGCCCGCCGGATCCACTTCAGCTACCCGGTCGCCTCGCTGGATCGGCACTTCGTCCAGGGCGATCTGGTGATGAGCCACATCATCGCGCACCTGTCGGCGGCTTTCCCGGAGGGCGAGGACTTCTTCGTCAGGTCGGTGCGCCGGTTCGCCGACCAGATCACCGAGCCGGAGCTCAAGGAGCGGGTGAAAGGCTTCATCGGCCAGGAGGTCACCCACGGCCGCGAACACCGCGAGCTCAACGAGCGGCTGTCCCAGATGGGCTACCCCACCCGCCGGATCGACCGGTCGGTGCGCCGACACATGAAGATCGTCGAGCGGTGGGTCTCGCCGCTGACCTGCCTCGCCGCCACGGCCGCAGTCGAACACTTCACCGCGGTGTTTGCCGAGACCCTGCTCAGCGACGAACGCGCCCAGGCGCTGCTCGGCGAGTCCGAGGTGCGTTCGATGCTGCTGTGGCACGCCATCGAGGAGTCCGAGCACCGGTCGGTCGCCTTCGACGTCTACCGGGCGGTCGGCGGCAGTGAGAAGCGGCGGATCCGGGTGATGCGGATCATCCGGATCAGCTTCCCGGTCACCGTATTCGGCTACTCGCTGATCTCCCTGCTCGGCGACTGCGCCGCCTACCACCCGGTCCGGCTGATCCGCAGCCTGCTGGCGCTGCGGCACTCGCCGTTCCTGACCCGGGCGGTCTTCCGCCGGCTGAGCGCCTACCTGCGGCCCGCTTTCCACCCCGACGACATCGACAACGCCGTGTTGCTGGAGCGCTGGACCGCCGAGCTCTTCGGCGAGCACGGCAGCCTGGTGGACCACCTGCACTAGACCCTGCACTAGACCACCTGCACTGGGTGTCCGGCGCCGAATTTGACGGCCGGCCGGTGCTGCGGCTACCGTCGAACGCTGTGAACATCCGCGGAATTCTCGTAGTACCCGGCGCGTTGGCGGCTGAATAGCCTCGCCGGGCATTCGAGCATCAAACGCGCAACCCTCGTACAGCAGCCGAGCTCACGGGGGATTTTTGTTGTCACCGGCCCGGCACACCGCAAGACTTGAAAACAGCAGACGTCACGAGATCGAAAACCAGATCAAAAGAGGACACCGTGAGCGCACCCACCACCCGACCGCCGCAGCGGCCGACCGGCCAGCCGCACCGGCCGGTCAACGGCGGCGCGGCCGCCGGCAAACCCGGCAAACCCAGCCAGAAGCGCGTCCCGGCGCAGCAGATGACCGGCGCCCAGGCGGTGATCCGGTCGCTGGAGGAGCTCGGCGTCGACGTCATCTTCGGCATCCCCGGCGGCGCGGTGCTGCCGGTCTACGACCCGCTGTACGACTCGACCAAGCTGCGTCACGTGCTGGTCCGCCACGAGCAGGGCGCCGGCCACGCCGCCAGCGGCTACGCGCACGCCACCGGCCGGGTCGGGGTGTGCATGGCCACCTCCGGTCCGGGCGCCACCAACCTGGTCACCCCGCTGGCCGACGCGCAGATGGACTCGATCCCGGTCGTCGCCATCACCGGGCAGGTGGGCCGGTCGCTGATCGGCACCGACGCATTCCAGGAAGCCGACATCTCCGGCATCACCATGCCGATCACCAAGCACAACTTCCTGGTCCGCCGCGGCGACGAGATCCCGCGCGCGCTGGCCGAGGCGTTCCACATCGCCGCCACCGGCCGGCCGGGAGCGGTGCTGGTCGACATCCCCAAGGACGTGCTCCAGGCGCAGTGCACCTTCGCCTGGCCACCCAAACTGGACCTGCCCGGCTACAAGCCGAACACCAAGCCGCACAACCGGCAGGTGCACGAGGCCGCCAAGCTGATCGCCACGTCGCGCCGCCCGGTGCTCTACGTCGGCGGCGGGGTGATCCGCGGCGACGCCTGCGACGAGCTGCGCGAGCTGGCCGAGCTGACCGGCATCCCGGTGGTCACCACGCTGATGGCCCGCGGCGCCTTCCCGGACAGCCACCGCCAGCACCTGGGTATGCCCGGCATGCACGGCACGGTGGCCGCGGTGGCCGGGCTGCAGCGCTCGGATCTGCTGATCACCCTGGGCGCCCGGTTCGACGACCGGGTCACCGGCCAGCTGGACTCGTTTGCGCCGGACGCCAAGGTGATCCACGCCGACATCGACCCGGCCGAGATCGGCA
The DNA here is from genome assembly GCF_057473705.1 of Mycobacterium sp. TH-M15. NCBI lineage: Bacteria > Bacillati > Actinomycetota > Actinomycetes > Mycobacteriales > Mycobacteriaceae > Mycobacterium > Mycobacterium sp. TH-M15. The sequence goes on from NZ_JBYCLB010000226.1 coordinate 3,024, forward strand.
AGAACCGGCACGCCGACGTGCCGATCGTCGGCGACGTCAAGGCCGTCATC
>NZ_JBYCLB010000227.1:0-8373 GCF_057473705.1 Mycobacterium sp. TH-M15
CCGTCACGAATTCCACGGCGACTGGAACTACACGCTCACCGCCGACCACACCGCGACACGCCCACCAGAACCCGATTAATTACTGCGCGAGCCCTTACTGGAACGATCCGGCCACGACCGCCGCGTCGATCGACGCGGACGGCTGGATGCACAGCGGCGACCTGGCGATCATGGGCGCCGACGGCGACCTGCGGATCACCGGCCGGATCAAGGACATGGTCATCCGCGGCGGCGAGAACATCTACCCCCGGGAGATCGAGGAATTCCTCTACCGGCACCCCGACATCGTCGACGTCCAGGTGATCGGGGTCCCCGACGAGACCTACGGCGAGGAGTTGATGGCGGTGGTGACCGTGCGGGACGGGGCGCCGGCGCCGACCATCGAGGGCCTGCGGGAGTTCTGCACCGGCCACCTGGCCCACTTCAAGATTCCGCGGTATCTGCGGGTCGTCGACGAGTTCCCGATGACCGTCACCGGCAAGATCCGCAAGGACGAGATACGCCGGGAGGCCGCCGCGTACCTGCGGCCGCCGCCGGACGGCTGACGCACCGGCAAAACGGTGGTATCCTCGACCCCGGTTAATCGACATTAACTGAAAGCGGAGGTGTGGTGGCGATCGACAAGGTCGTGGCGTCGCCCGCCGACGCCGTCGCCGACATCACCGACGGGTCGTCGCTGGCGGTCGGCGGTTTCGGCCTGTGCGGCATCCCCGAAGCCTTGATCGCCGCGGTGCTGGAAGCCGGCGCCACCGATCTGGAGACCGTCTCCAACAACTGCGGCGTGGACGGCGTCGGCCTGGGTGTGCTGTTGGAGCACAAGCGAATCCGGCGCACCGTCAGTTCGTACGTGGGGGAGAACCAGGAGTTCGCCCGGCAGTATCTGGCCGGCGAGCTTGAGGTGGAGCTCACCCCGCAGGGCACGCTGGCCGAACGGCTGCGGGCCGGCGGAGTCGGCATCCCCGCCTTCTACACCCCCACCGGGGTGGGCACCCAGGTCGCCGACGGCGGGCTGCCGTGGCGCTACGACGCGGCCGGTGCCGTCGCGGTCGCCTCGCCGGCCAAGGAGACCCGGGACTTCGACGGCCGCAGCTACGTTCTAGAGCACGCGATCCGCACCGACTTCGCGCTGGTGCACGCCTGGAAAGGCGATCGGCACGGCAACCTGGTCTACCGGGAGGCCGCGGCCAACTTCAACCCGGACTGCGCGGCGGCCGGCCGCATCACCATCGCCGAAGTCGAGCACCTCGTCGAACCCGGCGAGATCGACCCGGCGCAGGTGCACACCCCGGGCATCCACGTTCAGCGGGTGGTGCACGTGCCCGACCCGGTGAAGCGAATCGAGCGGGAGACGGTGCGATGAGCTGGAGCCGAGACGAACTGGCCGCACGAGTCGCGGCCGAGCTGCACGGCGGGCAGTACGTCAACCTGGGTATCGGCCTGCCGACGCTGATCCCCAACCACATCCCGGACGGCGTCGCCGTCGTGTTGCACTCGGAGAACGGGATTCTCGGCGTCGGGCCGTACCCGCGGCGGGGGGATCTGGACGCCGACCTGATCAACGCCGGCAAGGAAACGGTGACGGTCCTGCCCGGGGCGTCGTTCTTCTCCTCCTCGGCATCGTTCGGGATGATCCGCGGCGGCCATCTCGACGTCGCCGTGCTGGGCGCCATGCAGGTGTCGGCCGCCGGTGACCTGGCCAACTGGACGATCCCGGGCAAGATGATCAAGGGCATGGGCGGCGCGATGGACCTGGTTCACGGGGCCCGGCGGGTGATCGTGATGATGGAGCACACCGCGCGCGATGGCAGCGCCAAGATCGTCGAGCACTGCACCCTGCCGCTGACCGGTGCGCGCTGCGTGGACCGGATCATTACCGACCTCGCCGTCATCGACGTCGGCGACGACGGGCTGCGGCTGGTCGAGACCGCGCCCGGTGTCTCGGCGGACGAGGTGGTCGCAAAGACCGAACCGGCGCTGGCGCTTCCGGTGACGTCATGACGGCGGTGGCGGCTGCGGCGTCCTTCGCCGACCAGCACCGGGCGCTGGTCGCCGAGTTGAACGCCAGGCTGGCGGCGGCCGCGCGCGGCGGCGGCGAGCGGTCCCGGCAACGGCACGTCGCCCGGGGGAAGCTGCTGCCGCGCGATCGGGTGGACCGGCTGCTCGACCCGGGCAGCCCGTTTCTGGAGCTGGCGCCGCTGGCCGCCGGCGGGATGTACGACGACGAGTGCCCGGCGGCCGGCATCATCGCCGGAATCGGTCGGGTCGCCGGACGGGAATGCGTGATCGTCGCCAACGACGCGACGGTGAAGGGCGGCACCTACTACCCGATCACGGTGAAGAAGCATCTGCGCGCCCAGGAGGTCGCGCTGCAGAACCGGCTGCCCTGCATCTACCTGGTGGACTCCGGCGGGGCGTTCCTGCCGCGCCAGGACGAGGTGTTCCCCGACCGGGAGCATTTCGGCCGGATCTTCTACAACCAGGCGACGATGAGTGCGCTGGGCATCCCGCAGATCGCCGCGGTGCTCGGCTCGTGCACCGCCGGCGGCGCCTACGTGCCGGCGATGAGCGACGAGGCGGTCATCGTCCGCGAGCAGGGCACGATCTTCCTGGGCGGCCCGCCGCTGGTCAAGGCCGCCACCGGCGAGGTGGTCACCGCCGAGGAACTGGGCGGCGGCGACCTGCACTCGAAGGTCTCCGGGGTCACCGACCACCTGGCCGACGACGACGAGCATGCGCTGCGGATCGTGCGCCGGATCGCGGACACCTTCGGCCCGCGCGCCGAAACGCCGTGGCGGACAGTCCCGCCGGCCGACGCCGCATACGACCAGGTCGAGCTCTACGACGTCGTCCCGCCCGACCCGCGGGTGCCCTACGACGTGCACCAGGTGATCGTCCGGCTGGTGGACCGCGGCGAGTTCAGTGAATTCAAAGCCGAATACGGCAAGACCCTGGTGACCGGCTTCGCGCACCTGCACGGGCATCCGGTGGGCATCGTCGCCAACAACGGGGTGCTGTTCGGCGAGTCCGCGCTCAAGGGGGCACACTTCATCGAGTTGTGCGACAAACGCCGCATCCCGCTGGTGTTCCTGCAGAACATCGCCGGATTCATGGTCGGGCGTGACTACGAGGCCGGCGGCATCGCCAAACACGGGGCGAAGATGGTCACCGCGGTGGCGTGCGCCCGGGTGCCCAAGCTGACCGTGGTGATCGGCGGATCGTACGGCGCCGGTAACTATTCGATGTGCGGCCGGGCGTACTCGCCCCGATTCCTGTGGATGTGGCCGAACGCGCGGATCTCGGTGATGGGCGGCGAACAGGCCGCCTCGGTGCTGGCGACGGTGCACGCCGCCCGGCTGGAAGCCGCCAGCACGCCGTGGTCGGCGGAGCAGGAGGAGACTTTCAAGGCGCCGATCCGCGACCAGTACGAACAGCAGGGCAGCCCGTACTACTCGACCGCGCGGCTCTGGGACGACGGCGTCATCGACCCGGCCGACACCAGAACGGTGCTGGGGCTGGCGCTTTCGATCTGCGCCAATGCCCCGCTGGATCCGGTCTGCTACGGCGTCTTCCGGATGTGACGCGATGAGTGAGCCGAACCCGATCCCGTTCCACACCGTGCTGGTGGCCAACCGCGGCGAGATCGCGGTGCGGGTGATCCGCACCCTGCGCCGGCTCAGTATCCGATCAGTCGCGGTGTACAGCGACGCCGATGCCGGTGCGCGGCATGTGCGCGAAGCCGACCTCGCCGTGCGGCTGGGGCCCCCGCCCGCGGGGGAGAGCTATCTGTCGATCGACCGGGTGCTGCAGGCGGCGGCCGAAACCGATGCCCGGGCAATCCATCCCGGCTACGGATTCCTATCCGAGAACGCCGGGTTCGCCGCCGCGTGCCAGCGGGCCGGGATCGTCTTCGTCGGACCGCCGGCCCCGGCGATCGAGGTGATGGGCGACAAGATCGCCGCCAAGAACGCGGTCGCCGCGTTCGACGTACCGGTGGTACCCGGTGTCGCCCGCCCCGGCCTGACCGACGACGAATTGGTGGCGGCCGCGGCGGAGATCGGCTACCCGGTGCTGATCAAGCCGTCGGCCGGCGGCGGCGGCAAAGGCATGCACCTGGTGGACCAACCGGCGGGGCTGCGCGATGCGCTGGCGACCGCACGACGCGAGGCGGCGTCGGCGTTCGGCGACGACACCCTGTTCCTGGAGCGATTCATGCTGCGCCCCCGGCACATCGAGGTGCAGGTGCTGGCCGACACCCAGGACAACGTGGTGCACCTCGGTGAGCGGGAATGCAGCCTGCAGCGCCGGCACCAGAAGGTCGTCGAAGAGGCGCCGTCGCCGCTGCTGGATCCGGCCACCCGGTCCCGGATCGGCGCCGCCGCCTGCGACACCGCCCGCAGCGTCGACTACACCGGCGCCGGCACCGTCGAGTTCATCGTCTCCGCCGATCGGCCGGACGAGTTCTTCTTCATGGAGATGAACACCCGGCTGCAGGTGGAACACCCGGTCACCGAGGCGATCACCGGGCTGGATCTGGTCGAGTGGCAGCTGCGGGTGGCCGGCGGCGAGAAGCTGTCGTTCACCCAGGACGACATCGAGCTGACCGGGCACGCCGTCGAAGCCCGGGTCTACGCCGAGGATCCGGCCCGCGGTTTCCTGCCGACCGGCGGCACCGTGCTGGCGGTGCACGAGCCACGCGGGACGGGGGTGCGGGTGGACTCGTCGCTGCGGGCCGGCACCGTGGTCGGCAGCGACTACGACCCGATGCTGAGCAAGGTGATCGGCTACGGCGCCGACCGGGCGGAGGCGCTGCAGCGGCTGGACCGTGCCCTCGCGGAGACCTCGGTGCTCGGCGTGCAGACCAACATCGAGTTCCTGCGTTTCCTGCTCGCCGACGACCGGGTGGTCGCCGGCGAGCTGGACACCGAGCTGCTGGACGCCAAGCTCGGCGACTTCACCCCGCTGCCCGCTCCCGACGACGTGCGCGCCGCCGGCGGGCTGTACCGGCAGTGGGCGTTGGCGCGCCGCGCCGAGCGGGCCCGGGACGGTCTGTGGGCGGCGCCGAGCGGATGGCGGGTCGGGGAGGCGGCGCCGGTGCGCACCGATATGCGCACCCCGCTGCGGTCGGAGACGGTGTCGGTGTGGGGGCTGCCGGATTCGGCGCGGGTACAGGTCGGCGATGGCGAGATATGGTCCGCCACCGCGACGGTGCGGCGCGGGCAGCTGGTGGTCACCCTGGACGGCGTGCGCCGTCTCTTCTCGGTCGCCGAGAAGGATCGGCGGCTGTGGATCGCCGACGAGCGCGGCAGCTGGCAGCTGCACGAGGCCGAGGAAGTTCGGGCGCGCCGATCCGGCGGCCCGCGTAGCGCGGAGATCGTCAGCCCGATGCCGGGCAGCGTAATCGCGGTCAGCGCCACCCCGGGCACGCAGGTCGCCGAGGGGGCACCGGTGCTGGTGGTCGAGGCGATGAAGATGGAGCACACGCTGACCGCCCCGGTTGCCGGCGAGGTGGAGTTGCTGGTGGCGGTCGGCGACCAGGTGAAGGTGGATCAGGTGCTGGCCCGGCTCACCCCCGAGCAGGCCGACCCGGCAGCGGTTTCAAGTGAGGAAGACAAGGCATGAACACGACCACGGCGGGCACCCTGCCGAAAGAATACGAAGACCTGCGGGCCACGGTGGCCGACTTCGCCCGCAACGTGGTCGCCCCGGTATCGGCCAAACACGATGAGGAACACAGCTTTCCGTACGAGGTTATCGCCAAGATGGGGGAGATGGGGCTGTTCGGCCTGCCGCTGCCCGAAGAGTACGGCGGGATGGGCGGTGATTTCTTCGCGCTGGCGCTGGCGCTGGAAGAACTCGGCAAAGTCGACCAATCGGTGGCGATGACGCTGGAGGCCGGGGTCGGCCTGGGCGCGATGCCGATCTACCGGTTCGGCACCGAGGAGCAGAAACGGACCTGGCTGCCGGAGTTGGCGACCGGGCGTGCGCTGGCCGGCTTCGGGCTGACCGAGCCGGGGGCCGGCTCGGATGCCGGCGGCACCCGCACCACGGCCCGCCTCGAGGACGGCGAATGGGTGATCAACGGCGCCAAGCAGTTCATCACCAACTCCGGAACCGACATCACCTCGCTGGTCACCGTCACCGCCGTCACCGGGACCCGGGCCGACGGCAAGAAGGAGATCTCCACCATCGTCGTGCCTAGCGGCACACCGGGATTCACCGTGGAGCCGCCGTACAACAAGGTCGGCTGGAACGCATCCGACACCCACCCGCTGACCTTCGCCGATGCCCGGGTTCCGGAGGCCAACCTGCTCGGTGAGCGCGGCCGGGGCTACGCGAACTTCCTGTCCATCCTGGACGAGGGCCGGATCGCGATCGCCGCGGTGGCCACCGGGGTGGCGCAGGGCTGTGTCGACGAGAGCGTCCGGTACGCCAAGGAGCGCGAGTCGTTCGGCCAGCCGATCGGCTCGTATCAGGCGATCAGCTTCAAGATCGCCCGGATGGAGGCACGCGCACACGTCGCGCGCACCGCCTACTACGACGCCGCGGCCAGGATGCTGGCCCGTAAGCCGTTCAAGAAGGAGGCGTCGATCGCCAAGATGATCTCCTCGGAGGCGGCGATGGACAACGCTCGCGATGCCACCCAGATCCACGGCGGCTACGGGTTCATGAACGAATATCCGGTGGCGCGCCACTATCGGGACGCCAAGATCCTGGAGATCGGCGAGGGCACCACCGAAGTGCAGTTGATGCTGATCGCTCGATCGCTGGGGTTGTGATGGGCAAAACCGTTGAGCAGCGCGGCCTGTGGTTCGAAGAGTACGAGATCGGGACCACCTACCTGCACCGACCCGGACGCACCGTCACCGAGGCGGACAACGTCTTGTTCACCACGTTGACGATGAACATCCAACCGCTGCACCTGGATGCGGTCTGGGCGGCCCAGCAGCCGGGCTTTCACGGTCAGCGGCTGGTGAACTCGATGTTCACCCTCTCCACCATGGTCGGGCTCTCGGTGGCCCAACTCACCCAGGGCACCATCGTCGCCAACCTCGGCTTCACCGAGGTGTCGTTCCCGCATCCCGTGTACCACGGCGACACGCTGTACGCCGAGAGCATCTGCACCGGCTTGCGCGAGTCCAGGAGCCGGCCGGGGGAGGGCATCGTGACGCTCGAGCACCTGGCCCGAAACCAGCACGGCGACATCGTCGCCCGGGCGGTGCGCGCCACCCTGGTCCGCAAACGGCCGGCCGAAAGCCGCTGATGGACCCGACCCAGGCCGGTCCGGCGTGGCTGTTCTGCCCGGCCGACCGGCCGGAGCGGTTCGCCAAGGCGGCCGCCGTCGCCGACGTGGTGATCCTCGACCTGGAGGACGGGGTATCCGCCGCGGACCGGCCCGCGGCGCGTGACGCGCTGCGGGACAACCCGCTGGACCCGGCGCGCACCGTGGTGCGGCTCAACCCGGCCGGCACCGAAGAACACGCCCATGACCTGGCGGCGCTGGCGAACACCGATTACGCGACGGTGATGCTGGCCAAGACCGAATCGGCCGGCCAGGTCGACGCGCTGGCACCGCGGCGGGTGGTTGCCCTGGCCGAGACGCCGCGCGGGGTGGTGTTCGCCGCCGAGATCGCCGCGGCCGAGCCGACCGTGGCGCTGATGTGGGGGGCAGAGGATCTGGTGGCCGGGATCGGCGGTGGTTCCAGCCGCCGCGCCGACGGCCGCTACCGGGATGTCGCGCGGCACGCCCGTTCGGCGGTGCTGCTGGCGGCGGCGGCGTTCGGTCGGGCCGCACTCGACGCGGTGCACCTGGACATCGGCGACCTCACCGGGCTGAGAGACGAGGCGGCCGACGCCGCGGCGATCGGCTTCGACGCGACCGTGTGCATCCATCCCAGCCAGGTCCCGGTGGTGCGCGACGCCTACCGCCCGAGCGCCGAGCGGATCGACTGGGCGGGCCGGGTGCTGGCGGCGGCGCGATCGGAGCGCGGCGTGTTCGCGTTCGAGGGGCAGATGGTCGATTCGCCGGTGCTGCGGCACGCCGAGGCGATCCTGCGGCGGGCTCGGCCAGGCGGGCCCTGACGCCCGAGGTCCATGTCCACCATCCGGTGCTGCAGCACCGGGAACCGCGCGATGGGCTGACCGAACTGCTGCGCTGCTCGGTGTATTCGACCGGGTCCGCGGGCGTCCGGCGCAGGCAGTTTACCGCTTCGGCGGCGATCGCTGCCGTGGCTTCCGCCATGCCTTAGGCGTAGTCCTTGCGCAACACCTGCTTGACCACTTTGCCGCTGGCGTTGCGGGGCAGTTCGTCGACGAGCACGAGCGCCTTCGGGTGTTTGTAGCGGGCGAGCCGCTCGTTGAGGAAGGGTTCCAGAT
>NZ_JBYCLB010000228.1:0-5098 GCF_057473705.1 Mycobacterium sp. TH-M15
CATCGGCGGCAGCGCCTCCCCCCGCGCTGCCGCCGATGTCTTTTACCCGGGTGCCGTCTCCGGGGCCGCGGTGCCGGCCGTCGGCGCCGTCCTGGCAACGCCGATCAGCTCCCCGAGCCGCGGCGGCCAGGGGATCGTCATCCCGGGATCGGTGACGGCCGGGGTGCAACGGCTGCTGGCTGCGCATCCGGGCGCCTCGTATCTCCGCACTGAGTTGCCCGTCGCTTCGTCAGGCGACCGAGGCCGGCAACCCGATCTGTGCGGTTTACGCCGGGCGGTCGGACGCGCACCGAGGTGTGCGCCGCAGTGCGCGCTGCGGGCGGTGACGCGTCTGGGTGTGGCCGGATACGACCACCGATCCCGGCGACATCATTCCGTATTGAGAACGGCTCAGCCGATCGGGCCCGGAGCCAACGTCACCGGAGCGCTGCGAACGCCGCCGGGCCCACTCCAGGTAAGGGTGACGGAGTCACCGGGGTGGTGCAGGTCGAGCAGGTTGGTCAGCGATGTCGCCGAGGAGACCGGGGCGCCGTCGACCGCGGTGATCACGTCACCCTGGCCGATGCCGATCCCGGCGGCCGGGGTCTCGCCCAGCACGTTTTCCACCCGGGCGCCGCCCCCACCTGGGGCGTCCACCACGCCGACACCCAGGAACCCGGTCTCACCGATGTGCACGGTGTTCGACGCGTTGCCGGCCCGGATCGCCCCGGCGATGCCCATGGCCTGGTCGATCGGGATCGCGAACCCCTCGCCACCCGGTTGGGCGAACTGGAAGTTCCCCGACGCCGCGGTGTTCATCCCGATCACCTGACCGGCACCGTTGACCATCGGCCCACCGGAGTCACCCGGCCGGATCGGGGTGTCGGCCTTGATCATGTTGTTGAGCGTCTCGGTGCTGCCGGTCAGCTCGTCGGCGGCCGAGACGGTCTGGTTGAGCCCGATGACCCGGCCGGGCACCGCGCTCGGCGTGCCGCCTTGACCACCGGCGTTGCCCATCGCGATGACCGGGTCGCCGATCCCGACGCCGGCGGAGCTGCCGATGTTGGCGGTCGGCAGGTTGAACGCCCCGCGCAGTTGGACGACCGCGACGTCGTGGTTGCGGTCGTAGCCGATGACGTCGACATCGAAAGTCTGGCCGGTGGCCGCCGAGGCCGCCCGGATCTCGGTGGCGCCCGAGATGACGTGGTTGTTGGTGAGCACCACGCCGTTCGGGTCGATGACGATGCCGGTCCCGGCACCCACCGCTCCCTGGTAGCCCATGTGGGTGTCGATATTGACCACGGAGGGGCCGACCTGGGCGACCATCGCGGTCGGGTCCGGAGCCGGCGGTGCCGCCTGCGCGGGTGCCGCGGCCAGCCCGAGCCCTGTCACAGCCGTCATGCTGAGCAGCCACCGCCCCCGACGATGCACTCCGCTCACCCGGTCACCTCCTGCGTTCATCCGCTAACGGTCATCGGCTCCGGCAGCGAGGTGCCCCGGGCGCAGGGTCAGCGTACCTGAAGCGGCCGTCATAAACGGCTGTGACTGTCACACCTGGCACATCGGCAACATCGGGTCACGCCACCGCCGGATCGGCCACCGCCGGCGCTTTCGCTGCCGCCGCCGCGACGTTGGCCGCCCGTGCCGCAACACCGGTCGAATCGTTCGGCTCCCGCGACGGCGTCACCCGCTCCAGGAAGCGCAGCAACTCGACCGGGAACGGCAGCACCAGCGTCGAGTTCTTCTCCGCGGCGACCTCGACCACCGTCTGCAGCAGCCGCAGCTCCAGGGCCGTGGAATGATCCGCCATCACGCTCGCCGCCTGGGCCAGCTTGTGCGACGCCTGCAGCTCGCCGTCGGCGGTGATCACCCGGGCACGCCGCTCACGTTCGGCCTCGGCCTGCCGGGACATCGACCGCTTCATCGACTCCGGCAGCACCACGTCCTTGATCTCGACCCGGTCGATGTGGATGCCCCAGCCCAGCGCCGGGCTGTCGATCATCAGCTCCAGTCCCTGGTTGAGACCCTCGCGGTTGGAGAGCAGGTCGTCCAGGTCGCTCTTGCCGATGATCGACCGCAGCGACGTCTGGGCGACTTGGCCGACCGCCGACATGTAGTCCTGCACGTCGACCGATGCCCGCACCGGATCGGCGACGTTGAAGTAGATCACCGCATCCACCCGGACCGTCACGTTGTCGCGGGTGATGCCGTCCTGGGCCGGCACCGGCATGGTGATGATCTGCACGTTCACCTTGTCCAGGCGGTCGGCGAACGGGAGCAGGAAGGTCAGGCCGGGCGGACGGACCTGGTCGAGCACCCGGCCGAACCGATACACCACACCGCGTTCGTATTGTTTGACGACGCGAAAGTTGGCCAGCAGTGCGACGACTGCGAAGCCGGCCAGTGCCGCGACTGCGTATCCGATAACCATGACGACCCCGATTCCATCCGACCGGGACCACCTTCTTCGGCCGGGGCGGCCGGACTCTACAAAACCGATTCTCCCACCAGGGTTTTCCCGGCTCAACAAGATTGTGGGTCGCCGGTCTTGTGCCCGGTCGCGGTTGGGGGAAGGGTGGGAGCAGAGGAGCGGCGATGGCGGAAAAGACGGCGAGCGCGCCGGCCACGAACGCTACCGTGCCCATCGCCGGCGGTCCGGCCGGTATTCGCAACGTGGCCCTCGTCGGTCCGTCAGCAGCCGGTAAAACCACCCTGGTCGAGGCGCTGCTGGTGGCGTCCGGGATGCTGGCCCGAGCCGGAGCGGTGGCGACCGGGACCACCGTCTGCGACTACGACGGCATCGAGGTTCGCCAGCACCGATCGGTTGGCGTGGCGGTCGCGTCACTGGCGTATGACGGCGTCAAGGTCAACCTGATCGACACCCCCGGCTACGCCGACTTCGTCGGCGAACTGCGTGCCGGGTTACGTGCAGCCGACAGCGCACTGTTCGTTGTCGCCGCCGACGACGCCATCGACGAGCCGACCGTGTCGCTGTGGCGGGAGTGCGGTCAGGTCGGCATGCCCCGCGCGGTGGTGATCACCAAACTCGACCACCCCCGGGCCGACTACGCCGGCACGCTGTCGGCCGCCCAGGCCACCTTCGGTGGCACGGTGTTACCGCTGTACCTGCCCGCCCAGAACGGATCCGACGAGCCGATCGGGCTGCTCTGGCAGGAACCGGGTCCTGCCTCCGCCGAAGCCGGCGGCGACCGAAGCGCGCTGATCGAAGCGATCATCGAAGAATCCGAGGACGAGTCGCTGATGGACCGCTACCTCGGTGGTGAGCGGCTCGACCGGGCGGTGCTCGTCCGCGACCTGGAGCAGGCCGTGGCGCGCGGCGTGTTCTTCCCGGTCATTCCGGTGTGCGGCAGCACCGGGGTCGGGGCAGCAGCACTATTGGAGGTTGTCACGGCCTGTCTCCCGTCGCCACGTGAACATGCCCTGCCGGAGGCCTTCACCCCGGACGGCGTACGGTGCCCCGGCCTGGCCTGCGACCCCGACGGCCCGCTGCTGGCCGAGGTGGTCAAGACGACGTCGGACCCGTATGTCGGCAGGGTCAGCCTGGTTCGGGTCTTCTCCGGAACCCTCCGGCCCGACGCGACCGTTCATGTGTCGGGTCATTTCACCTCGTTCTTCGGCGAAGCGGGCAGCCATCCCGACCATGACGAGGACGAGCGGATCGCCGCGCTGTCGTTCCCGTTCGGGAAGCGGCAACGGCCGGCAACGACGGTGGTGGCCGGTGACATCTGCACGATCGGCAAGTTGACCCGGGCCGAGACCGGCGACACCCTGTCGGACAAGGCTGAACCGTTGCTGCTCAAACCGTGGTCGATGCCCGAGCCGCTGCTGCCGATCGCCGTCGCGGCACGAACCACGGCAGACGAAGACAAGCTCTCGATCGGGCTAGCCCGGCTGGCGGCCGAAGACCTGAGCCTGCGCATCGAGCAGAACCCGGAGACGCACCAAACCGTGCTGTGGTGCATGGGCGAAGCGCACTGCGGCATGGTGCGGCACCGACTGGACGACCGGCACGGAGTGCCGGTGGACAGCGTGCCGCTGCGGATACCGTTGCGGGAAACGGTCGCGACCAAGGCCAACGGCCACGGTCGGTACGTCAAGCAGTCCGGTGGGCACGGCCAGTACGCGGTCTGCGACGTCGAGGTGGAACCGTTGCCACCGGGCTCGGGTTTCGAATTCGTCGACAAAGTGGTCGGCGGCGCGGTGCCCCGGCAATTCATCCCCAGCGTGGAGAAAGGCATTCGCGCACAGCTGGCGAAGGGGGTAACCGACGCCGCCGGTGGATACCCGATGGTCGACATCCGGGTCACCTTGGTCGACGGAAAAGCGCACAGCGTCGACTCGTCGGACTTCGCCTTCCAGATGGCCGGAGCCGCCGGACTGCGTGAAGCAGCGGCGGCAGGCGGGGTGACGTTGCTGGAGCCGATCGATACGGTCGCGGGCGTCGTTACCGACGACATGGTCGGCGCGGTCATCGGCGACCTGTCCGCCCGGCGGTCCCGCGTGCTGGGTACCGACAAGCTGAGTGCGGACAGCACCGTGGTGAACGCCGAAGTGCCGCAGGCCGAACTCACCCGCTACCCCATCGACTTGCGATCGCTGTCGCACGGCACCGGTTTCTTCCGGCGGACGTTCGCCCGCTACGACCCGTTGCCGGCGTCGGGCGCCGCACACGCCAACACCGCCAAGTGAATTCGTCGAGTCGGGCGTGTTCGCCGGAGACGCCGCCTAGTGTTGTCACCGGACTCGACTGAGGAGAGCCTGATGTGGATGCTTGCGCACCTGCCCGTGCACGTCCTGCTGAACCATTTCGTGGTGGTGCTGGTCCCGCTGACCGCGATCCTGCTGATCCTGTGCGCGCTCTGGCCGCCCGCCCGCCGACGGCTGGTCTGGCTGGTGGCGGCGCTGGCCGGGTTCACCCTGGTGGTGACACCGCTGACGGTGAAAGCGGGCGAATGGCTGGCCGACACCCCCGAGGCCAAGGATTGGCAGGGCCCTGATCTGGACCGGCACATGGCTGCCGGTGCCTCCGGTGTCTATGTCGCGCTGGTGTTGGCCGTCGCCGCCGTCGTGCTGGTCTTTCTGCACCGCCACCTCGATC
>NZ_JBYCLB010000229.1:0-2941 GCF_057473705.1 Mycobacterium sp. TH-M15
GTGAACTGGGTCGCCTTGTTGACGATCGCGGCGCCCTCGACCGCCTCGGTCAGGTTCGCCCCGGATCTCGGTGCCGTCACTAGCCCACCGAGCCTTCCATCTGCAGCTGGATCAGCTTGTTCAGCTCCAGCGCGTACTCCATCGGCAGCTCCTTGGCGATCGGCTCGACGAAACCGCGAACCACCATCGCCATCGCCTCGTCCTCGGCGATGCCGCGGCTCATCAGGTAGAACAGCTGGTTCTCGCTGACCTTCGAGACGGTGGCCTCGTGGCCCATGGTGACGTCGTCTTCCCGGATGTCGACGTAGGGGTAGGTGTCGCTGCGGCTGATGTCGTCGACCAGCAGCGCGTCGCATTTGACGCTGGACTTGGACCCGTGCGCGCCCTTGTGGATCTCCACCAGGCCGCGGTAGGAGGATCGGCCACCGCCGCGTGCCACCGACTTCGACACGATGTTGCTCGACGTGTGCGGGGCCAGGTGCAGCATCTTGGCGCCGGTGTCCTGGTGTTGGTCCTCGCCGGCGAACGCCACCGAGAGCACCTCCCCGGTGGCGTGCTCGCCGGTCATCCAGACCGCCGGGTACTTCATGGTGATCTTCGAACCGATGTTGCCGTCGACCCACTCCATGGTGGCGCCGGCCTCGGCGCGAGCCCGCTTGGTGACCAGGTTGTAGACGTTGTTCGACCAGTTCTGGATGGTGGTGTACCGGCACCGGCCACGAGGCTTGACGACGATCTCCACCACCGCCGAGTGCAGCGAGTCGCTCGAGTACACCGGCGCGGTGCAGCCCTCGATGTAGTGCACGTAGGCGTCCTCGTCGACGATGATCAGCGTCCGCTCGAACTGGCCCATGTTCTCGGTGTTGATCCGGAAGTAGGCCTGCAGCGGGATGTCGACGTGCACCCCCTTGGGCACGTAGATGTAGCTGCCGCCCGACCACACCGCGGTGTTCAGCGCCGAGAACTTGTTGTCCCCGGCCGGGATGACGGTGGCGAAGTGCTCCCGGAAGACGTCCTCGTGCTCGCGCAGCGCGCTGTCGGTGTCCAGGAAGACCACGCCTTGCTCCTCGAGGTCTTCGCGGATCTTGTGGTACACCACCTCGGATTCGTACTGGGCCGCCACCCCGCCGATGTAGCGGGCCTTCTCGGCCTCCGGGATGCCCAGCCGGTCGTAGGTGTTTCGGATATCGTCCGGCAGGTCCTCCCAGGTCTGCGCCTGCTTCTCGCTGGCCCGCACGAAGTACTTGATGTTGTCGAAGTCGATGCCGGACACGTCGCCGCCCCAGGTCGGCAGCGGCTTCTTCAGGAAGGTCCGGTAGGCGCGCAGCCGGGTCTCCAGCATCCACTCCGGCTCGTTCTTCTTCGCCGAGATATCGCGCACGACCTCCTCGGAGAGCCCCCGTTGCGCGGCAGCGCCGGCCGAATCCGAGTCAGCCCAGCCGTATTCGTAGCGGCCCAGCGACGCGATCGTCTCCTCCTGGGTCAGCGGCGCTGTGGCCGCCGAGGAGGATGTGGCGGCCTCCGGCGTGAGAGTCATGATGACGCTCCTTCGTGTTCGTGGTGACTCCGGCGCAGCCGCGCGCCGAAGATCGATCGGTTCTGTTAGTGCTGTTTGTCGGTGCTGGTGGTCAGTGGGACATGTGTGGTGCATACGTAGTTGCCGCCGGCGATCGTGGCCAGCCGCTGGACGTGGGTGCCGAGCATCTCGGCCATCGCCTGCCGCTCGGCTTGGCAGAGCTCCGGGAACTCTCGGGCGACCCCGGCCACCGGGCAATGATGCTGCAGGATCTGCACGCCGTGCACGGCACCACCGTCCACCCGGGCGGTGCAGGCCGCGTACCCCGCCCTGGTCAGCGCGGCCGCGATCTGCTCCGCGGTGGCCTCGGCGGCGCCTTCGCTGCCGTGCGCCGGGGTGACCTCGGCCAGGATCGCGTCGATCCGCTGGCGAGCGAAGGCCCGGACGGCGTCCTCGCCGCCGATCTCGCGCAGCTGCCGCATCGCCGCCAGCGCCAGGTCGTCGTAGCGGTGCCCCAGCTTGCCCCGGCCGGTGGCGGTGAGCCGGTAGTGCTTGGCCGGCCGGCCGCGCCCGACCTGCCCCCGGGTCGGCACGACGTGCGTCTCGACGTCACCGGCCTCCACCAACGCATCCAGGTGCCGGCGCACCCCGGCCGCGGAGATGCCGAGCTCGGCGGCGATCTCGCCGGCGGTGATCGACCCGGACTCCATCAACAGCCGCACCACCTCGCGGCGGGTGGCGCCGTCGTGGGCCGCGCTCCCCGGCGCGTCGCCGACGGCCGCACCATCCAGGCGCACCGCGGCGGTCTGCGTGCCCGGGCCGATTTTCACAACACCAGTGTGACAAAATTCCGGTGCCCGGTCCAGGCAGGGTTGCCTCAATCCGAGTTGCGCTGGTCACAGTCGGCGGAGTGTCGAGGCTGCGTGTACCACGTTCGGGGCAGCCCCCGGGCCCACAACCGGGCCGCGCATTCTGGCCCTCCCATCAATCGCCGCACATAGCAGCTACCGGAGCGATGGGAACCCGGCCCTCGACAACATGGGTGTGGTCATTGCCGGTGGAACGGACGTGACGCCACCCTGACATGGGGGCATCGCGGATCCCGTAGACGAACGCGCTCAACGACGACACGCCAGAGTCCCCCTAATCGCCGACCACGCGCTCCAGCAATCGAAACCCCGAGGGTCGCGAACGGTCGATGCGGCTAGCGAAGCCCCGGAAATCAGAACGCCTCCTGCCGCTCGGAGCGATGCTCCGGTCCATGTCCCGGGGGAATACGGCGGAATCGAATAGGCGGGTTACCCGGACTAGTCTGCTCTGCATAGTGCCCCGAACGCGTTCGCGGCTGGTACTCCGGCACTGCCGAGCGTGCTGTAACCGCTATTGATGGAGCGGGTGGGTCACCGGCCGGAGCTCCAGCCGCGG
>NZ_JBYCLB010000230.1:0-2073 GCF_057473705.1 Mycobacterium sp. TH-M15
TGAGGAGACCGACATGCCCGATGTGCCAGCCAAGCGAACCGACCAGAACATCGTCTTGAAGGCGCGCCGGATGCAGTTCACCTTCCCGTCCGGAACCAGACGGCAGCACTTCGTCGACGGCGATCTGGTGATGAGCCACTTCACCGCGGTGTTGTCGTCGGTGTTCCCGGAGGGGGAGGACTTCTTCGTCCGGTCGGTGCGCAACTACCGCGACCAGATCACCGACCCGAAGCTGCAGGAGGCGATCAAGGGCTTCATCGGCCAGGAGTCCACCCACAAGACCCAGCACCGGATGCTCAACGAGCGGCTGCAGGCGATGGGTTACCCCACTGAGCGGATCGACCGGCACGTCACCTGGCTGCTGACCTGGCTGGAGGGGAAGTTCTCCACCGAGATGGCGCTGGCCGGCACCGCGGCGCTGGAACACTACACCGCGACGTTCGCCGAGATCCTGCTGAACAGCCCGGATTGGTTGAAGCTGCTGGACGGCTCCGACGTGCGCGAGATCCTGCTCTGGCACGCGTTCGAGGAAGCCGAGCACAAGGCCGTCGCCTTCGACGTCTACCAGGCGGTCGGCGGCAGCGAGCGCACCCGGGTGCGCGCGATGCGCATCGCCACCACCATCTTCGTGGCGGAGATGATCTGGCAGACCGTCCGCTCGCTCGCCGGGGACCGTGCCTCCCGCAACCCGGTGCGGCTCATCAAGAGCCTCAACGAGTTCCGCAAGTCGCCGCTGTTCAGCCGGGCCGCGCTGCGCCGCTACGCCTCCTACACCCGGATCGGCTTCCACCCCGACGACTGGGACAGCTCGACGACGTTGGAGCACTGGGCCAAGGAACTGCACGACGCCAGCGGCAACCCGATGTACGCCGACGCCTGAGCATCACCCGCCGGACGCAGCGGCCGTCCGCAGCCCATTAGGCTAGTCGAATGTTTGAATCGCTCTCCGACCGGTTGACCGGGGCGCTGTCCGGCCTGCGCAGCAAGGGCCGGCTCAGCGACGCCGACATCGACGCCACCGCCCGAGAGATCCGGCTGGCGCTGCTGGAGGCCGACGTGTCGCTGCCGGTGGTGCGGGAGTTCATCGGCCGGATCAAGGACCGGGCCACGGGCGCCGAGGTCTCCGGCGCGCTCAACCCCGCCCAGCAGGTCGTCAAGATCGTCAACGAGGAGCTGATCGGCATCCTCGGCGGGCAGACCCGCCAGCTGGTGTTCGCCAAGACCCCGCCGACGGTGATCATGCTGGCCGGTCTGCAGGGCGCCGGCAAGACCACGCTCGCCGGCAAGCTGGCCGTCTGGCTGCGCGGCCAGGGCCACACCCCGCTGCTGGTGGCCTGCGATCTGCAGCGGCCCGGCGCGGTCAACCAGCTCAAGATCGTCGGGGAGCGGGCCGGCGTCGGCGTCTTCGCCCCGCACCCGGGAACGGCGGCGGACGGTGCTCACCAAACGAGCACAGCCGACCCGGGTGCCCCGGTCACCGTCGCCGCCGACGGGCTGGCCGAAGCCAGGGCCAAGCACTACGACGTGGTGATCGTCGACACCGCCGGGCGGCTCGGCATCGACGAGGAGATGATGGCGCAGGCCGCCGCGATCCGCGAAGCGGTCCAGCCCGACGAGGTGCTGTTCGTGCTGGACGCGATGATCGGCCAGGACGCGGTGACCACCGCCGGCGCCTTCCGTGACGGGGTCGGCTTCACCGGCGTGGCGCTGACCAAGCTGGACGGCGACGCCCGCGGCGGCGCGGCGCTGTCGGTGCGCGAGGTCACCGGGGTGCCGATCCTGTTCGCCTCCACCGGGGAGAAGCTGGCGGACTTCGACGTCTTCCACCCGGACCGGATGGCCAGCCGGATCCTGGGGATGGGCGATCTGCTCAGCCTGATCGAGCAGGCCGAGCAGGTCTTCGACGCCCAGCAGGCCGAGGCCGCCGCCATCAAGATCGGCGCCGGCGAGTTCACCCTGGAAGACTTCCTCGACCAGATGCTGACCATCCGCAAGATGGGCCCGATCGGCAACCTGCTGGGCATGCTGCCCGGCGCCGGTCAGATGAAAGACGCGCTGGCCGCCGTCGACGAC
>NZ_JBYCLB010000231.1:0-2614 GCF_057473705.1 Mycobacterium sp. TH-M15
CCGGGGGCGGCCTGCGGTGCCGGTCCCGGGGCCGGTGGTGCGGCCAACGCGGCCCGCTGCCCGGGCGTCAACGAATAGTACTGGGATTTGACGACCGCGATCTGCAGCTGCAGCCGGTTCTGCCTGGCCTGCAGATCCGTGCGCACCGCGGCGGCCTGCTCCGCGGCGGCGGTGGCTTCGGCGGCCGACGCGGCCGAGGCCCGCTCCGCCTCAGCCGCCTCCCGCGCCGCCGTCCGGTAGCGGTCCATCTGGACCGACAGGTCGTCGGAGACCACCCGCTGCACCGCCAGTTTGTCGATCAACTGCTGTGGCGACCCCGCGGTCAAGAAGGCATCCATGCCTCCGGTGCGACCACCCATGTATGCCGTGGCAGCAAACTTGTTGACGGCCGACTTATACCGGGTCAGCCGTTCCCTGGTGGTATCGAGGGCGGCTTGGTCGTCGGCATGGGTCTTCTCGGCCGCCTGCTGTGCGATCAGCTTCTGATCCAGGTCAAGCTGGGCGGTGTGCATCGCCTCAGTGGTCTGCTCGGCCTGGCGGGACAGCTCCCGCAGCTTGGCGAGCGCATCGTCGGCCGGGTCGGCCCGGACGCCGCCGGCGATCACGCCGGCAAAGACAACACAGGCGGCGGCGAGACCCGCGGTGGCGCTGACGGCAGGCCGCCTGACGGCACGCGCCATCCGGTAGCCACCCTTGCGGATCAAAATTTCTTCCTCAACCTCGCCGTAACACTGCCGTTCACGCGCCGACGTCGCCCCGACTGAAAGTCTCAGTAAGGTTACGAAAAGGCAACGGCCTTGTCCAACGAGAGAGCATAACGCCCGGCCCGCGGCCCGCGGCCCGCGGCCGGGAACGGTGCGCCGCAGACGAGGCTACCCGGTGCGCCGCCGGCCGTGGATCGGGACCAGCCGCAGTCGCGGCGCCAGCCCCGCCTCGGCCAGCACATCCAGCGCGGCACGCTCGTCGTCGCACAGCTCCGCCGGCGGACCCAGCAGAACGCTGACCACGCAGTCCCGGCACGCCGGCCCGCGCGCCGCGCAGTCGTCACAATCGATCACCACCGGCAGCTCCTCGCCGCCCCCGCCGCCCGGCGTGACGTCGCCCCGGTCGGTCTCTCGTCCTCTGCCCGGCCCCATCGGCTTCCTCTCGTTCGCTGTGGTCCACCCGGTGCGCACGCTAGCCGTGCCCTCTGACATCTAGCCTTTGAGTGAGTCCGCGGGTGGGCCGAACGTCTGACCGGGACACCTGGTGGTCCCCGAGTGTCGAGTGGTCGCTCGCGGGCTCGGTGTCTGGTCGAGCGGTGTCCTTGTTCGGGAACTGGGAGCCGGCCCGCGGGTTGTCGGTCCCGCCCCTTACCGTCGAGGACATGGGCGGGACCGGTTCTGGACAGCTGAGCTTCACGCAGCTTGACCCGGCAGCCGACACGACGCTGTCCGAAACGACCTTCGTCGTCGTCGACCTGGAGACCACCGGGGCACGAGCCCGCGCCGACCCGGCCGGCGCAGCGCGGGACGCCATCACCGAAATCGGCGCGGTCAAGGTCCGCGGCGGGGTGACGCTCGGCGAATTCGCCACCCTGGTGGACCCGGAGCGCGGCATACCGGCGCAGATCACCCGGCTGACCGGGATCACCACCGCCATGGTCTGCGACGCGCCGACGATCGCCGGCGTGTTGCCGTCTTTTCTGGAGTTCGCCGGGTTCGACCGGGGGGCGGTGCTGGTGGCCCACAACGCCGGCTTCGACGTCGGGTTCTTGTCCGCCGCGGTGGAGCGCTGCGGCCTCGGCTGGCCGCGGCCCCCGGTGCTGTGCACGGTCCGGCTGGCCCGCCGGGCGCTCAGCCGGGACGAGGCGCCCAGCGTCCGGCTGACCGAGTTGGCCCGGCTGTTCTCGGTGGCCCGCCGACCCACTCACCGAGCGCTCGACGACGCCCGCGCCACCGTCGACGTGTTGCACGTCCTGCTCGACCGGGTCGGCAACCAGGGGGTACGCAGCTACGCAGACCTGAGGGCCTACCTGCCGAACGTGACCGTTGCACAGCGCCGCAAACGGGTGCTGGCCGCCGGGCTGCCGAACCGGCCCGGGGTCTACCTGTTCCGCGGACCCTCCGACGAGGTGCTCTACGTCGGAACCGCGACCGACCTGCGGCGCCGGGTGCACCAGTACTTCACCGGCGGTGACCGGCGCAGCCGGATCACCGAGCTGGTCTCGCTGGCCACCCGGGTCGACCACGTCGAATGCGCGCACCCGTTGGAGGCCGGGGTGCGTGAACTCCGGCTGCTGTCCGCGCACGCCCCGCCCTACAATCGGCGGTCCAGATTTCCGCGGCGCTGGTGGTGGATCGCCTTGACCGAGGAGGCATTCCCGCGGCTGTCGGTGGTGCGGTCAGCGCGGCACGACCGGGTGGTCGGCCCGTTCCGCTCCCGCGCGGATGCGGCGCAGACCGCCGCGCTGCTGGCCCGCTTCACCGGAATCCGCACCTGCACCACTCGACTGGCCCGCACCGCCCGGCACGCCTGCCCGCAGCGTGAAGTCGCTCCGTGCCCGGCGGCCGGCGACCTGACCGCCGCAGAGTACGCACCGACGGTTCGACGCGCCGCGGCACTGATCGCCGGC
>NZ_JBYCLB010000232.1:0-8318 GCF_057473705.1 Mycobacterium sp. TH-M15
TCCGGCCGGTGCGCTCGCTCCGGGGCGTAGGACCGCACCTGATGCCAGCTGCCGTCCTGCAGGGCGACGGCGAAGATGTACATCACCGAGTGGTCCAGGGTCTCCCGAGAGGCGTCCGGGTCGAATTTCTGCGGGTCGCCGGAGCCGGTACCGATCACGAAATGGGTGTGGTGGCTGGTGTGCAGCACGATGCTGGCCACCTGGCTCAAGTCGCCGATCCGCTCCCGGAGCCGCTTCGCCAGATCGATCAACGCCTGGCTCTGGTATTCGGCGGAGTATTCCTTGGTGTAGCTGTCCAGGATGGCGCGCTTGGCCTCACCGGGGCCGGGCAGCGGCACCCGGTAGGTGTGGTCGGGCCCGGAGAGCAGCCAGGCGATCACCCCGTCCTCGCCCTCCCAGATCGGCGCCGGCGCGCCCTCGCCGCGCATCGCCCGATCCACCGCCTCGATCGCCACCTTGCCGGCGTACGCCGGCGCGAACGCCTTCCAGCTGGAGATCAGGCCCTTGCGCGACTGCCGGGTGGCGGTGGTCAGGTGCAGCGCCTGGCCGATCGCCTGGTAGATCACCTCCGGCTCCAGCCGGAGCATGGTGCCGATCCCGGCGGCCACCGACGGGCCCAGGTGCGCGACGTGGTCGATCTTGTGCTCGTGCAGGCACATCGCCTTGACCAGGTCGATCTGGATCTCGTAGGCGGTGGCCAGGCCACGGATCAGGTCCGCGCCGGCGACGCCGAGCTGCTGGGCGACCGCGACCAGCGGCGGGATGTTGTCGCCGGGGTGGGAGTACTCGGCGGCCAGGAACGTGTCGTGGAAGTCCAGCTCACGCACGGCGACACCGTTGGCCCAGGCGGCCCACTCCGCGGAGTAGCAGCCGTCGACCCCGAAGACCTGGGCGCCGGGGGACGACGGGTGCACCAGCGCTTGCCGGCGGGCGACGGTGACCGGGCGGCGCAGCACCGAGGCGGCGCTGACGGCGGCGTTGTCGATGATCCGGTTCACCACCATCGCCGCGGTGTCGTCCGGTACGGCGACCGGGTCGACGGCCACCTGCGCGATCTTCCAGGCCAGGTGCTCCGAGCGGGGGAAGTCGTCTGCGCTGCGGTGGGTCCGAACCTCGTGTACCAACATATTCCACAGCCTACGCAGCGGCCGACCACACCGAAATATACGGCTACTGCGTAATTTTGTAGTCGTCGACGCGGAATTTTGCGAACGGTGCGAAGTTACGGCGCAGTACGGTACCCCCATGACCAAGACGTTCGCCGGGGCGCGACTGCGACGGTTGCGTGCCGAACGCGGCCTGACCCAGGCGGCGCTGGCACGCGAAGTCGACCTGTCGGCCAGCTACGTGAACCAGCTGGAGAACGACCAGCGTCCGATCACCACCGCCGTGCTGCTGGCGCTCACCGAACGGTTCGACCTACCGGTGCAGTACTTCTCCCCCGACTCCGACGCCCGGCTGGTGGCCGACCTGCGCGACGTGTTCACCGCCACCGCGGGTGAGCACGCCGCCAGCAGCGCCGAGATCGAGTCGCTGGTGGCGCGAACGCCGGGGATCGGCCGCAGCCTGGTGACGATGCACCCCCGGCGGCGGGAGGCCACCGAGGAGTTGGACGTCTACCGGTCCCGGGCCGACACCGCGACCGCGCAGCCGCCCGAGCGGCCGATGCCGTTCGAGGAGGTCCGTGATTTCTTCTACGACCGCAACAACTACCTCGGTGCGCTCGACGACGCCGCCGAGCAGATGTTCACCGACGAGGGCATGACGGTCGGCGGCCTGGACATCCAGTTGGCAGCGTGGGCGACCGAGCGTTTGGGCGTCACCGTCACCATCGCCGACGACCTCGCCGTCGGCACCAAGCGGATGTTCCACCCGGACCGCGGCGTGCTCCAGCTGGCCCGCTGGTTGCTGCCCGGCCAGCGGGCGTTCCAGATCGCGACGCAGCTGGCGCTGCTCACCCAGGCAGAGCTGATGTCACAGATCCTCGCGACCGACCAGCTGCTCAGCGCGGAGTCCCGGGACGTCGCCCGGATCGGGCTGGCCAACTACTTCGCCGGGGCGTTCCTGCTGCCCTATCGCCAGTTCCACCGGGCCGCCTGGGAGCTGCGGTACGACATCGACCTGCTGGCCCGCCGCTTCGAGGTGGGTATCGAAACCGTCTGCCACCGGCTCTCCACGCTGCAGCGGCCGCGACGCCGCGGTGTGCCGTTCATCTTCGTCCGCACTGACAGGGCCGGTAATATCTCGAAGCGCCAGTCGGCCACCGGATTCCATTTCAGCCGGATCGGCGGCAGCTGCCCGCTGTGGGTGGTGCACGATGCGTTCGCCCAGCCCGGCCGGATTCTCACCCAGGTGGCGCAGATGCCCGACGGGCGGTCGTATTTCTGGATCGCCACCACCACACCGCCGGAAGGCCGCGGTCATCTGGGACAACAGAAGAGCTTCGCCATCGGCCTGGGCTGCGACCTGGTGCACGCCGACAAACTGGTCTACTCCACCGGCATCGCGTTGGACGACCCGGAGACCGTGGTGCCGATCGGGGCCGGCTGCAAGATCTGCAGCCGGGAAGCCTGCCCGCAGCGGGCGTTTCCCTACCTGGGCCGCCGGGTGGTCGTCGACCAGAACTCGAGCAGCGGGTTGCCGTACTCGCCGGTCAGTCGTCCTTCTTAGCCGCCTCGGCCTCGCCCGCCTCGGCCTGCTCGGCCGCCGGGCGGTAGAAGATCGCCAGCTGGCCGATCGCACCGGCCAGACCGAGGCCGACCGCGATCAGCAGGGCCGACCAGCCGCGCAGCCAGCAGTGACAGAAGAAGAACAGCTGGTCGAGGCTGTACCGGCCCGCGCCGAAGATGGCGACCACGACGGCACCGGTGGCCAGCACCAGGTTGTACTCCCAGCCGTCGTTGAACGCGAAGAAGCCGTTCGGGCGGTGCACCGTCCACACCGCGACCGCCATCACCGCGACAAACCCGGCCGCGGCGATCGGGGTGAGCAGACCGACCGCCAGACCCAGCCCAGCAGCGATCTCGGTCGTCGCAGCGGAGATCGCTTGCAGCCTGCCGGATTTCATCCCGATGCTCTCGAACCACTTAGCGGTACCGGGTATCCGGCCGCCACCGAAGAACTTGTTCAGGCCGTGCGCGGCCAGGGTCAGGCCCAGCACCAGGCGCAGGATCAGTAGTGCGGTGTCAGCAGCAACCATAGCTGTCAGGCTACCGTGCCGACGGCCACCAGCTGTCCCAGTGCGCCCGTGACCCGACACCCGTCCAGGCTAATCCGCCGAACCGTCACAGTGCCGCGTCCAGCCGCCGTAGGTAGCCGTCGATGTCACCGATCGACGACTCGGCGGCGTGCACGCTGATCGCCACCGTGTCGCCGATGCCGTGCACGCCGTGGGTGAGTCCCATCGCCGGCGACAGCGCCGGAAACCCGGTGGTCAACAGCACCGGTGCGCCGCCGAACGTCAGGTCCGCGGCACCACGATTCACACTGGACAGCACGGTGTTGCCGGCCACCCGCTGCGGCCGGACATCGGGGTCGAACTGGCCGACCCCCCAGCGCAGCAGCGCGGCGGGCACGGCGGCGAAGGCCCGGTCCGCCGCCCGGGCGGCCGGATGGCGGGCGCGACGTCTCCCGTCGGCGATGTCGGCAGCGATCCGCTCGGCGCGCTGCTCGCGGCTGAGCCGCGGATACAACCCGACGCCGACATTGCCGAAATGGTTGCCGGCTTGGCGCGCACCGGGTTTGGCCATCGGGACTTCGGCGCCCAGCTCCTCGCACGGCGCACCCAGCTGCGCCGCCAGCGCGACCGAGACCGCCGCCAGCACGCCGACGGTGACGGTGGGCCCGGACAGGTCGGCTCGGGGTCGCACCAGGGTGCGCACCGTCCGGGTGCCGGCCGGGCGGCTGTTGGTACGCAGCACCGGCCGATTCCCCGGCCTCGGCGGTAGCAGCCCGGCGCCGGTGTCGCGGATCAGTTGCCGGTGGGCCCGGGCGGCGGCGACCGCCCGGGCCGGCAGGAAACCCCGACGAGCCGAGCCCAGTGGCGGCACCGGAGTGTCCCGGCCGAAGACCCAGGCGGCCAGCGCCGACGCCCGCCCGCCGTCGGCCAGCGCATGGGCCACCTGCAGCACCGCGACGCTGCCCGCGCCGGCGCAGCCGGGGATGTCGCGCACCGGGGCGAAGACGTGCAGCCGCCACGGCACCACCCTCGGGTCGACCTGGTCGTCGGCCAACCGGGCCACCGCGTCCAGGCAGCCGGTCCAGCCGCCGTCGACCAGGTGATGCCGCACCGCGTCGCGGCAGCCGACCGCCGGCACCCCCCGCGGATAGGCCAGCCGGCCGGCTTCGGCGACTCGGATCGTCAGGTCGGGGCAGAGCCGGGCCCGGTCCAGCGCCGCGGCGACCGCCGCGTCGAGGTCTGCCGGAACCCCGGCGAAGGCGTAGAGCAGGAACTGGTCGCCGGGGATCTTGGCGGACATCCAGTAGAACTGGGCGTCGACCGCGGCCATCGGCTGCCCACCCGGGCTCACGAGACGAAGGCCAGCACCAGATCGGCGACCGTGTCCGGCTGTTCGAGCTGCAGGAAGTGACCGGCCCGCTCGACGACGACCGCGTCGCTGCCGGGGGGCAGCACGCGGCGGGCCAGGTCGGCGAAGGCCGACGTCATGCAGCCGTCGTCGCGGCCGTGCAGATACAGGCTGGGCAGCTGCGGCGGCCGGCTCCAGTAGCGGTGCAGCTCGGCGTAGCGCGCCGGCACCCGGAGCCGGCGCAGCGCCCGGTACGGTCCGAGCGCGGCCCGCCAGCTCTCCGCGGTGCCGATCGCCGCGTCGACGTGGCGGAGGTCCTCGTGGGCGTCGTATCCCGGCGACCACCTTCGCCACAGCAGTGGCAGCAGCCACGACGTGGACCGCTCGGGCAGCCAGGGCAGCTGGAAGTACCCGATATACCAGCTGCGCACCAGCTGACGCGGCAGCTCACGGGCCGTTCGGGCACCACCGGAGCGCAGCGCCGCCACCGGCGGCACCGACATGATCACCGCTTTGCCGAACGGGCTGTCCGGCATGGCGGCCAGCCCGGTCGCCGCCAGCGCCCCCCAGTCGTGGCCGATCACCACGTCGCGGTCGGTGCCGCCGGCGGCCTCGCGCACCCGCAACGCGTCGTCCATCAACGCGCCGATCTGGTAGCTGCCGTCGGCCGGGATCGACGACGGGGCATAACCGCGCAGGAACGGCGCCACCACCCGCCAGCCGGCCTCGACCAGCCGTGGCGCCAGCTTGCGCCAGCCGTAGGCGGTGTCCGGGAAACCGTGCAGACACAACGCGATCGGCGCCCGGGGGTCGCCCCACGTCAATGCCTTGAGGTCTACCGCGGGACCCGGCACGTCGACCCAGCGAGGTTCGGCCATCACGCTCCCTCCGACCTACACGGGATTGATGGTGGACACCAGCCAGCGTCCGTCGATCTTATCCATGATGACGCGATAGCTGGCGGCAACCTCGGCGGGCGGCTCGGAGCCGACCGTGACGGTCTGGTCGACGAAGACCAGCACCACCGCTCGGTCCTCGGTCGCCGCCACCGATGCCGCCGCCGGGACGTGGGTGGTCGCGGTTATCCGCCGGGCCTTCGCGTCCGGGATGATCCGGTTCGCGGCCTCGCTGGCCAGCCGGTCCCGCAGACCGTTCCGGTTGGTCACCAACTGCTGCGCGACGGCCACGTCCTGCTCCACGGTCTCCGCCCGGTAGGACAGGATGGCGATGATGGAATTCGTTGCGGCCTGGATCGATTCACTTCGAGTCTGGTCAACGCCGCGAATCGACGCATCCCACCATTTCAACCCGCCGGCGGTGAGCGTCAGCAGCAGCATCCAGCCGGGCAGCACCCGATACGCCAGGACGCGTGCCCAGTCGACCCGGCGGGCCGGAGGCTGGGTCATCGGCCCCGGCGGCCGGATCATCGCACGTACTCGACGTCGGATACCTTCGCGTCGTCGCCCACCCGCTGCACCGTCAACCGCATCCGCAGTCCGTGCGGCGGCAGGTCGGTGCCGCCCAGCTGTGTCGACGCCACGCTCACCGCGACCAGCACGGCGGCGGTGGTACCGGACTGCGACTCGATGCCCGCCTCGGTGATCGCACTGACCGACTCCGTCCGGTCGCGAGTCACCGTGTCGATCAGCGACGCCGAATGATCGGCGAAGCTCTGGTGGAAGTCACCGGTCGTCGAGTCCAGCACCCGTTGCACGTCGTCCTGCACGTGCTGGTAGTCGACCGTGGTGAGCTCCGTGGCGGTACGGCGAGCGGCCCGGACGAACAGATCGCGCTGCGCCTCGGCGGAGTCGCCGGCCACCGCCCGCAAGCCCAGCCAGCCGGCCAGCGCCGTCAACACCAGCACCCCGATCGCCCCGGCGCGCATCGCCCCATGCCGCGCGTCGGCCGCCGCGTCGTCTGCCATGTCTTCCCCCGGTTCGGTGTGCTGGCTTCGCTGCTTGACCCAAACTAGCCCGACATACCGCACCGGCGGCACCGGGCCGACCGGTAACCTCGGGCGCTAATCGATGCGGAGAGGACGCGATGAACACCGTAGGGCCACCGCAGACCGTCAGCTACGCCGGCACCGACGGCATCACCCTGGTCGCCGACGAGTGGAACCGGGACGCCGCTGCCGACCGGCCGGCCGTGCTGATGCTGCACGGCGGCGGTCAGAACCGGTTCTCCTGGAAGAACACCGGCCAGCTCCTCGCCGACCGCGGCTACCACGTGGTGGTGCTCGACACCCGCGGGCACGGCGACAGCGATCGCGCCCCCGGCGCCGACTACGCCGTCGAGACGCTCGCCGCCGACGTGCTGGCCGTGCTCGACGCCATCGACCGGCCGGTGGTGCTGATCGGGGCGAGCCTGGGCGGCCTCACCGGAATCCTGGCGGCCGCGAAGGCCGGCCCGCAGCGGGTCACCCGGCTGCTGCTGGTCGACGTGGTGCCCCGCTACGAGAAAGACGGCAGCGCCCGCATCCGCGACTTCATGGCCGCCCACCGGGACGGTTTCGACTCACTCGCCCAGGCCGCCGACGCGGTCGCGGAGTACCTGCCGCACCGGGCGCGGCCGGACAACCCGGACGGGCTGAAGAAGAACCTGCGGCTGCGCGACGGCCGCTGGTACTGGCACTGGGATCCGGCGCTGCTGACCAAGCCGGACGACGACCCGCTGCTGCGCACCGAGCAGCTGGAAACCGCCGCGATCGGGCTGACGATACCGATCCTGTTGATCCGCGGCCGGTTGTCGGACGTGCTCAGCATCGAGGGGGTCCGCGATTTCCTGGCCAAGGTTCCCGACGCGGAGTTCGTCGAGCTGGCCGACGCCGGGCACACCGCCGCCGGTGACGACAACGACGCCTTCACCGCCGCCGTGGTGGAGTTCGTGTCCCGCCCGCCGTCATGAGGATCTGGCCCCTGCCGGCCCTGCCGGCCGGCGCGACCTGGGCGCTGGCCGCCGTCGTCGTGGCCGAGTCCGCCGCGCTGGCCGTGCTCGGGTACCGGCTGCGGCGCGCCCGCCGCCAGGTCGACGAGCTGCGGGCGCGGACCGACAACCGCAACGTCCTGCTCTCCGGCGGGCTGGACGCGGTGCGGACCGTGTGGCAGACCGCGAACCGGGTGCGCACCCAGGGATTCGGTGCCGCCGTGCGCGGTTCGATCGAGGATCTCGCCGACTGGGCCGAGGTGGAGCGACCCGACCTGGCCCGGATCACCCGGGACGGCCGGGTTGCGATCCTGTTCACCGACATCGAGGAGTCCACCGCGCTCAACGAACGGATCGGCGATCGGGCCTGGGTCAAGCTGATCGCCCGGCACGACGAGATGGTCCAGCGGATGGTGCGCGACCACGACGGGCACGTGGTGAAGAGCCAGGGCGACGGGTTCATGGTGGCGTTCGCCCAGGCCGAACAGGCCGTGCGCTGCGCCGTCGACATCCAGCGGGCGCTGCGCCGGCAGCGGCGACGACCGCACCCGATCCGGGTCCGGATCGGCATTCACACCGGGCGGTCGGTCCGGCGCGGGGAGGACCTGTTCGGCCGCAACGTCGCGATGGCCGCCCGGGTGGCCGCCGCGGCGGACGGCGGGCAGATCCTGGTCAGCGAGGCCGTTCGCGACGCCGTCGCCGGGTGCGACGGCATCACCGTCGACGCCGGCCGGGAGGTCGAGTTGAAGGGCTTCGCCGGCTCGCATCGCCTCTACGCGGTGGAGTTCCCGTGATCGGATTCGGCCAGCCGCTGATGCAGCCGGGCCCGGACCTGGTCGGGGGTGTAGGCGTTCCGGCGACGCTGGT
>NZ_JBYCLB010000233.1:0-3606 GCF_057473705.1 Mycobacterium sp. TH-M15
CGCCGTCGCCGCGGTGCGGTCTCGACATGGCAAGGCCTCCGGTGAGCCGTGTGAGCAGCCCTGCCGCTTTTTGACAGGCTTGGCGGTATTGTCTCAGACGCCCGGCGATTTAAGTAAAACTCCAGGCAGATCGCGCCGATCCGCCGCGAGTTAGGCCAGGCCCGGAACAGCGTCGGACAGCTCACGCAGCAGTGCGGCCTTGCCCTTGGCGCCCACGATGCGTTTGACCGGTTCGCCGTCTTTGAACAAGATCAGCGTCGGGATCGAAACCACGTCGAAGTTGCGGGCGGTCTCGGGGTTGGCGTCGACGTCGAGTTTGGCGACGGTCAGCCGGTCCCCGGCGTCCGCGGCGATTTCGGCGAGCACCGGCGCGACCATCTTGCACGGTCCACACCAGGAGGCCCAAAAGTCAACCAGCACAGGAACGTTACTGGAGAGCACGTCAGTGTTGAACGACGCGTCGGAAACATCCACTGGTGCTCCTGCGGATTCGGTCTGGGTCATCGCACGTACTCCAATCAGAGGGTCGCCGACGCCGGTTGTCCGGCGGCTTTGGTGGTGGTGCGCTCGCCCGGCGCTGCATGCTCGCCCAGCCAGCGCTCGGCGTCGATGGCGGCCGAGCAGCCGGTGCCGGCCGCGGTGACCGCCTGCCGGTAGGTGTGGTCGACCAAATCCCCGGCGGCAAACACGCCGTCGGCGGAGGTGTAGGTGGTGTGGCCTCGGACCAGCACGTAACCGGCAGCGTCAAGGTCGACCTGGCCGCGCACCAACTCCGAGCGCGGGTCGTGGCCGATCGCGACGAAGACCCCCGTGACCGGCAGCGTCGAGTCCTTGCCGGTCGCGGTGTCGCGAAGCTTCAGTCCGGTCACCGAGTTCTCGCCTTCGACGGCGACGACGGCGGCGTTGGTCACGAACGCGATCTTGTCGTTGGCGCGGGCCCGGTCGAGCATGATCTTCGAGGCCCGGAACTCCTCGCGACGATGCACCAGCGTCACGCTGCGGGCGAACTTCGTCAGGAACGTCGCCTCCTCCATGGCCGAATCGCCCCCACCGATCACGGCGATGTCCTGGTCCTTGAAGAAGAAGCCGTCGCAGGTCGCACACGAGCTGACACCGCGCCCGAGCAGTTCCTGCTCACCGGGAACGTGCAGATAGCGGGCCGCGGCGCCCATCGCGAGAATCACCGCGCGCGCGTGCAACGTCTCGCCTTCCGATGTCGTGACGGATTTGACCGTGCCGCCCAACGACACCGACTCGACGTCCTCCATGCGCAGGTCGGCACCGAAGCGCAGGGCTTGCTCGCGCATCTGATCCATCAGTTCGGGCCCCTGGATGCCCGCCCGGAAACCGGGGTAGTTTTCCACCTCGGTCGTCGTCATCAGGGCCCCACCGAACGAGGTCCCTTCGAAGACAACCGGAGCCAGTTGCGCACGAGCGGCGTAGAGCGCCGCGGTGTAGCCCGCGGGCCCAGAGCCGACGACGATTACGTCATGAATGGTTGGGGAGCTCATTCCTACCTCTCCGATACGGCCAACGTGTGGACTGAACGCCAGGGTAGGCCGTGTTGTTCCCGCGAACATTACGGGCGGTGGACAATCCTGTCAGCCGACAGGCCAGTGTTGACGGCACTGCAGGTCGGCGCCACCGCGAGCGCCGCAATCGTGTCCGGCGCGGTCCCGGGGAGGACGAGTAGCACGGCCGGATGTCCGGCGATGTCGATCGGGCGCCCGCCGAGCACATGGGTGTCCGCCGGATAGCCGAGGCCACCGAGGCACGAGGCTATGCGCCGGGGATCGGCCAGCTGCCCGAGGTCGGGTTCGCGGTCCAGCAGGGCCAGGATTTGCTGATCCGAAAGCGGAATCGTCAACGGTGGGCGCGACACCGTGATGTGTTCGACGGTGGTGGGCCGACTGGATATCGGCGCGGGCGCGGTGAGCAGCGCGCGGGTACCCACCCAGGCCGCGACGGCCACCGCGGCCAGGCCGGCTACCGCGACGGCGGTCCGCGCCGCGTGCGGTAGCCGGCCGCGCTGTACCGAATGCGCGGCGCGCAAGGGGGGAGCGATGCCGTCGACGAGCTGACGGTCGACCTGCGGCGTCGCCGTCATGTCGGCGCCCAGGGCGGCGACCTCCCGGCGGACCCGGTTCAGTGCTTCCATCGTCCGGCGGGCGCCGGGGTCGGTGCGCAGCCGCCTGCGCAGCCGGGCAGCGGTGTCGTCGTCCAGCAGTCCGGCCTGCAGTTCGGCAAGGGTTTCGGCGGTCGGCGGCTCGCCGTCCTCGTCCGGCTCGACTGCATCCATCCGCCCCAGTGTCCGTCATCGGGAGTCGGTGCGGCTAGCGGGCCGGGTGTGGGGTCTCGCTCTGCAGGTAGCCGAGGATCGCGGCAAGCCGGGCCCGCGCGCGGGCGCAGCGACTCTTCACCGTGCCTTCGGCCACACCCAGCAGCCGGGCCGTGTCGGCAACCGAGTAGCCGTGCATGTCGACGGCGACCACCGCGGCGCGCTGTTCGACGGGCAGCCGCATCAGCGCCCGCTGCACCGCGATTGCGGTGTCGACCTCGACGGTTCGGTCCGGCACGGGGTAGACGTCGTCCAGGACGGTGGTCGGGTGAGTCTTGTTGCGCCGCAACCGATCCAGGCAGGCATTGACGACGATGCGGTGCAGCCAGCTGCTCACCGCGGCATCCTGGCGAAACAGACCGGCGGCGCGGTGCGCCGATGCCATCGCCTCCTGCAGTGCGTCCTCGGCGTCCTCGGTGCAGCAACTGGTCAGCCGTGCCACCCGGTGCAGTTGCCGATGGTGGCGGTGGAAGAGTTCCGCGAAGGCGAAGCGGTCGCCGGCGACATGCGCCGCCAGCAGTTCAGCGTCGCTGCGTTGTCCGCTACCCGGTCGCACTCTCGTCGAGCCCACCGCCGGACAGTAACCAATCGACCGATGCCCGGCACTTCACCCGATCAGGCCCGTCAGGACTTGGCTTGAACGGTGACTTCGGAGAGGCTGGCACGGCTGGCGCCGTCTTCGGTCCCGAGAGTTGAAATCCACACCAGCACATACCGCGTCGGCGAGGAAGCACTGACCGGAATCGTGTTGTGCCCCGGGTGCATTGGCGTCGGGGGCGACAGCGCCGTGGTGTCGTCGAGTCGGGCGGGCGTCGCTGTGGCCGACGAACGGATCTGGATCCGGGTCCCGCTACTGGCCAGGTCGACGTTGACGGCCCCGATCACCGTCGGCTGCGGCAACTGCAGGAGTAGGCCGACGCCACTTTTGAAGCCGGGGAACGGGGCCGGATCGTGGTAGGTGTCGGTCTCCCAGGCGGTGCCCGGACTGCCGTCGATGGCGAGTGCGGCGGCGCTGGGGTTGTCGGCTTCACCGCCCGGAGAGAACACCGTCACCCCGACCGGCTTGATCATGCCGCCCGTCGCCGCTCGGGAACTCGAACTGGTCGACGGCCCGCTCAGGCCGAGCTGATCCTTGTCGAGGCTCCCGACATCGCTGAACATCTTGCTCAGCACCGACGCCAGGACCAGCAGTGCGGCCACGATCACCGCGGCCCCGGCGCCGAACCCGATGGTTACCGCCCGGCGCCGCCGGATGCGAACCCGGTCCT
>NZ_JBYCLB010000234.1:0-3029 GCF_057473705.1 Mycobacterium sp. TH-M15
GGTGGCCGCGTCGACCCCCCGCGCACCGTGCAGCGCCGCCGCCGCGCGCCCGGCGAGCACACCGTTGCGGCCCGACCACAGCCATGCGCCAACAGCGTTGAGCCGCACCGTCGCAGATGCCCTCCTCGGCACGTAGACGTCGGGAAAGATCGCTGTGTAGTTCCACCGCAGTTTGGCGCGACTGAGGCCGTGAGCGAGCGCCTCGGTTCCCTTGAACACCTCGGACATGGCCTGATGGTGGCGAGCGACACCGACATGTGGCGGGTTAGACGTTGAGATTGCGCACCGGGCTGTGGATTAACCGCGGCGGCAGCCCTGTGCGCAATCTCAGCGACGCCCGCGCGGGCCGACGCCCGTGCGGGCCGACGCCCGTGCGGGCCGACGCCCGTGCGGGCCGACGCCGGCACCGGGCTACGCCCAGCTGGGCAGCCAGATCTCCATGTTCCAGGTGAACTGCGAGATCGGCTGGCCGGTGAGCACCGGATACAGCCAGGCGAAGTTGGTCAGCGCCAACGCGAGATAGCAGCAGACCGCGATCAGCCCCAGGGTGCGCCGCTCGGCGCCCTGTCGTCGCTGGTAGAGGATGTCGCCGAGGATCAGCGCGATCATCATCACCAGAAACGGCGCCATCGCCACCGCGTAGAAGAAGTACATCTGTCGGCCGATGTCGGCGAACCAGGGCAGCCAGCCGGCGCAGTAGCCGGTCAGCGGCGCCGCATACCGCCAGTCGAAGCGCACCAGCGTCCGCCAGGCGGCATAGCAGAGCACCGGCACGCTCACCCACCAGATCGCCGGGGTGCCGACCAGCAGCACCGCCTTGACGCAGGACTGCGCCCCGCAGCCGGGGACGTCCTTCTGGTCGATGGCGTAGAGCACCGGCCGCAGCGACATCGGCCAAGCCCACGGCTTGGACTCCCACGGGTGGAAGTTGCCGGCCGCGTTGGTCAGGCCGGAGTGGAACCGGTACGCCTCGAAGGTGTAGTGCCACAGCGACCGGATCGCGTCCGGCAGCGGCACCAGGCTGTCCCGGCCGATCGCCTGGCCCGCCTCGTGCCGGTCGATGCCGGTCTCGGAGGCGAACCACGGCGCATAGGATGCCAGGTAGACGCCGACCGGGACGACCAGCAGCGTGTAGGTGGCCGGCCCCAGATCGCGACGGAGCGTCCCCAGCCACGGCCGCGGCACCCGGTACTGCCGGCGGGCCGAGACGTCGAACGCCAGCGACATCACCGCGAAGAACGCCAGGAAGTACAGCCCGGACCATTTGGTGCCGCAGGCCAGGCCGAGCAGCACCCCGGCGCCGAAGCGCCACCACCGCACCCCCAGCCGCGGACCCCACGGAGTGTCGGCGCTGCGGCCCTCGATCAGCACGGTGTGCATCCGCGCCCGCACCTGGTCCCGGTCGACGACCAGCGCACCGAACGCGGCGACCACGAAGAATGTCAGGAAGCCGTCCAGCAGCGCGGTGCGCGCCGCCACGAAGCTGGCGCCGTCGGCGACCAGCAGCAGCCCGGCGGCGGCGCCGACCAGCGTGGACCGGCTGATCCGGCGGACGATCCGGACCACCAGCGCCACCAGGATCACCCCGAGCACCGCGCCGGTGAACCGCCAGCCCAGGCTGTTGTAGCCGAACAGCGCCTCGCCGATCGCGATCAGCTGCTTGCCGACCGGCGGGTGCACCACCAGGCCGTAGCCGGGGTTGTCCTCCACGCCGTGGTTGTGCAGCAGCTGCCAGGCCTGCGGCGCGTAGTGCTTCTCGTCGAAGATCGGGGTGCCGGCGTCGGTCGGCGAGTCCAGGTTCACCAGCCGGGTCACCGCGGCCAGCGCGGTCACCACCGCGGTCGCCGCCCAGCCGGCCTCCCGGTCGACCGGCCCGAAATCGGCGACCGGCACCAGCAGGTCCGGGCTGATCACCGGGACCGCGCGTTCGGCGGTGTTGTCGGCCACGTCGGCCGGGTCGGTGCGGAGCACGGTCACAACCGACGATCGTAGGCTGTGGCGCATGACCGGTGGTCGACTGTTACTCGGCGCGACACCGCTGGGCCAGCCCTCCGACGCATCGGCGCGGTTGATCGCCACGCTGGGCAGCGCCGACGTGATCGCCGCCGAGGACACCCGCCGGCTGCGCACGCTGGCCGCCGCGCTCGGCGTAAAGATCACCGGCCGGGTGGTCAGCCTGTACGACGCCAACGAGGCGGCCCGAGTGCCCGAGCTGCGCGCCGCGGTCGAGGCCGGCGCGACGGTGCTGGTGGTCAGCGACGCCGGGATGCCGCTGGTCAGCGACCCCGGCTACCGGGTGGTCTCGGCGTGTGTCGCCGCCGGTCTGGCCGTCAGCTGCCTGCCCGGCCCGTCGGTGGTGACCACCGCGCTGGCCGGCTCCGGGCTGGCCGCCGACCGGTTCTGCTGCGAGGGCTGCGCGCCGCGCACGCGGGCGGCGCGGCGGACCTGGCTGGCGTTGCTGGCCGCCGAGCGGCGCACCTGCGTGTTCTTCGAGTCGCCGCGCCGGCTGGCGGCCTGCCTGCGCGACGCGGCCGAGACGCTCGGCGGCGACCGCCGCGCGGTGGTCTGCCGGGAGCTGACCAAGGTGCACGAGGAGGTGCTGCGCGGCACCCTCGACGAGCTTGCCGGCTGGGCCGCCGACGGCGTGCTGGGGGAGATCACCGTGGTGGTGGCCGGCGCCGTCCCGCGCGCCGAGGTGGCCGACCTGGTGAACGAGGTCGCCCGGCTCACCGCCGAGGGCATGCGGGTCAAGGACGCCTGCGCCCGGGTGGTCGCCGCGTATCCGGGCGCCCCGCCGAGGCGCGAGCTCTACGACGCGGTGCTGCGCTCGCGCAGCTGACCGGGGCCGACGATCGGTGCCGCCTTGTACAGGCACTCCTGCCATTCGGCGGCCACGTCGGAGTCGGCGGTGATGCCGCCGCCGACCCCGAGCACCGCGCCGCCGGCGGCGTCGAACTCGACCGTTCGGATCGCTACGTTGAGTTCGCAACCGGCCACCGGGGACGCCAGACCCACAGTGCCGCAATACA
>NZ_JBYCLB010000235.1:0-2938 GCF_057473705.1 Mycobacterium sp. TH-M15
GACGACACGCTGATCATGGAGACCGAGTGGGACGTCGACGGCGGTTCGGTGCGGGTCACCGACTTCATGCCGCCACGCGGCCACGGCGCCGACCTGATCCGGATCGTGGCGGGGTTGTCCGGGCGGGTGTCGATGCGGATGGACCTGGTGATCCGGTTCGACTACGGCAACGTGGTGCCCTGGATTCGGCGCAGTGACTACGGCCTGATCGCGATCGCCGGCCCGGACACGCTCTGCCTGACCACCCCGGCGAACCTGGAGGGCGAGCATCTGTCCACGGTGGCCGAGTTCGAGGTGGCTGCCGGGGAACAGGTGCCGTTCGTGCTCACCCATTCCCCGTCGCACCTGCTGCCCGACGCGGTGCGCACCAAGGCGGACAAGGCGCTGGCGAAGACCGAGGCGTTCTGGCGGGACTGGATCAGCCGGTGCAGCTACCGCGGGCAGTGGTCCGCCGCGGTGCGCCGGGCGCTGATCACGCTCAAGGCGCTCACCTACACCCCCACCGGCGGCATCGTCGCGGCGGCCACCACGTCGTTGCCGGAGGAGATCGGTGGCGTGCGGAATTGGGACTACCGCTACTGCTGGCTGCGCGACGCCACCTTCACCCTGCAGGCGCTGCTGGGCACCGGCTACCTCGACGAGGCCAAAGCCTGGCGGGAGTGGCTGGTCCGGGCGGTGGCCGGGGATCCGGCGCAGCTGCAAATCATGTACGGCCTGGACGGCACCCGCAGGCTGCCGGAGCAGACGCTGGGTTGGTTGTCCGGCTATGCCGGTTCGGCGCCGGTGCGGATCGGCAACGAGGCGGCCGGCCAGTTCCAGCTGGACGTGTGGGGTGAGGTGCTCGCCGGGCTGAACCTGGCGCTGGACTCCGGGCTGCAGTGCGAGGACACCGCCTGGGACATCCAGCGGGCCCTGCTCGACTTTCTGGAGGGGCACTGGGACAAGCCCGACGCCAGTCTGTGGGAGGTGCGCGGCCCGCAACGGCATTTCGTGCATTCGAAGGTGATGGCCTGGGCCGGGGTGGACCGCGCCGTGCACGCCGTCGAGGTGCACGGCCGGGAAGGCCCGCTGCACCAGTGGCGGGCGCTGGCCGAACACATCCACGCCGACGTCTGCGAACACGGGTACGACGCCGACCGGCGCACCTTCACCCAGTCCTACGGGTCGGCCGGGCTCGATTCGGCGCTGCTGCTGATCCCCCGGGTGGGTTTTCTGCCCTGGACGGATCCCCGGGTGATCGGCACCGTCGAAGCGGTTCAGGCCGAGCTGTCCAGCGACGGCTTCCTGAAGCGCTACGCCACCGACGACGGTGCCGGCGGCTCGGTGGACGGGCTGCCCGGCACCGAAGGAGCGTTCCTGGTCTGCACCTTCTGGCTGGCCGACGCGCTCTGCGGGATCGGCCGGCGCGACGAGGCCCGGGCGCTCTTCGAACGGCTGCTGGCGCTGCGCAACGACGTCGGCCTGCTCAGCGAGGAGTACGACACCGTCGGCGGTCGCCAGGTCGGCAACACCCCGCAGGCGTTCTCGATGGTCGGCCTGGTCAACACGGCCCGCGCGCTGAGCGGCGAGTCGACCCAGACCCGCCGCCACCACGACGGTCAGGCTCGGTGAGGCCAGCGCTATGGGTGAGCGCGACACGGCCGTAGCACGTTGCGCGGCATCGCTACGAATCTGCGTTGGTCAACGCCCATTCAGATAGCGCCCTTTGGCGGCGGCAGGGCCCCGATCGATACCACGTCTACCTGGGGATCAAGCCCGAACGGACGAGCCGCCGAACGCTTCGACAATAAACTGTTGCGCTACGGAAGGCGACAGACTACAGTCGTAGCGGTCAATCAACTGCTACGGACGATTGTGATTGGGGACGATGATGAAGCGGAACGTCAAAGCCGTCCAGCGGATGCTGCGGCACGCCAAAGTGAGCATGACCCTGACGCTGGACAGCTACGCAGACGCGTTCGACGTCGACCTGGACGCCCTGGTGAGCGCGGTGGACCGGGAGCTCGACGCGCCGGCCGCGGCACAGCTCGTCGGCAGCGCGTGCTGAACCCGTGACACCCCGACAACACCGAGGAGAGACCGTGAAGAGTTTCGCTATAACCGCCCCCGTCGTCGGCGGCGCGGTCGCCGCGTTTGCCATCGGCGCCGGAGCCGGATCGGCGTCGGCGCCGGTGAACCCGTGCGGCAGCGCCAACGGCTACGACGTCTCGGCCGAAGACTCGACCACCTCGTGCGGGTTCGCCCTCAACGTCGCCCGCAACGCGCCGGCCCACGTCGTGACGGCGGCCAGCTTCGCCGCCTACAGCCCGGCGAGCGGGCAGACCTACCAGGTCAACTGCGAGCGGCTGTACCAGTTGACCCTGGAGTGCACCGCCGGCAACGGCGCGCGGGTCTACCTGAACTCACCGAACTAGCAACCCCAACGCCGGCTGCCGGCAGGACGGAACACCATGACCACCAGACAAGCCATCGGAATCGCCACCGCGACATTGGGATTCGCCGCCGGAATCGCGGTGACCACGGCCCCGGATGCGGCCGCCACGGAGACCTACTGCGGCACATCCAGCCGGGGTGTGGCGGTTTACTCGGGTAACGCCAACACCTCGTGCGACTTCGCCATGAGCACCGCCGAGGCGTACCACTCCCGGGGGAACGGTTCGCGGCCGTTCACCGTCTACAGCCCGGTCACCCACGAGGCATACACCATGACGTGCACCGTCGCCGGCTCGGTCTGCCAGGGCGGCAACAACGCGGTGGTCTACCTGGGCGACTGACGTCGCCGGCCGCTACCGAAGATCACGGTTGAGGAGACACGATGAAGCGACTGACGATCGCCGCGGTGGGTGCGGCAGTGGTGTCGGGCGGGCTGGTCCTGGTGTCGGCCAGCACGACGTCGACGGCGCGCACCGGCGCGGGTCGGCGACTGCTCCGCGATGCC
>NZ_JBYCLB010000236.1:0-2953 GCF_057473705.1 Mycobacterium sp. TH-M15
CAGGGATAGCAGCCGCAGCCCGGAAACCCCGGCCCGCTCCAGCACCCGGCGAAGCTCGGCCAGCTTCTTCGGGTTGCGGCTGGCAACCAGCAGGTCAGTCAGTTCCGAACGCCTTCTTCTTCGCCGGCGCCTCGGGCAGCTCGCCCGGGTAGGGCAGCGCCAGCGCGTCGCGCTGCACCACGAAGAGCTTCTCGCAGGCCGCCATCGCGGCGTCGAGCATCTTGTCCAGGGTGGACCGCGGGAAGGTCGCGCCCTCGCCGGTGCCCTGCAGCTCCACCAGGGTTCCGGTGTCGGTGGCGACGACGTTCATGTCCACTTCGGCGCGGGAGTCCTCCTGGTAGGGCAGGTCGACCCGGACCCGGCCGTCGACCACCCCGACGCTGACCGCCGCGATCGCGCAGGACAGTGGCCGCGGGTCGGAGAGCTTGCCGGCCGCCGACAGGTAGGTGACCGCGTCGGCCAGGGCGACATAGGCGCCGGTGATCGCCGCGGTGCGGGTGCCGCCGTCGGCCTGCAGCACGTCGCAGTCGACCGCGATGGTGTTCTCGCCGAGCGCCCGCAGGTCGATACAGGCCCGCAGCGACCGGCCGATCAATCGGCTGATCTCCTGGGTCCGCCCGCCGAGGCGGCCCTTCACCGACTCGCGCTCCGAACGGGTGTGGGTGGCCGCGGGCAGCATCGCGTACTCGGCGGTCAGCCAGCCCAGCCCGGAGCCGGCCCGCCAACGCGGCACCCCGCTGGTGGCGCTGGCCGTGCACATGACCCGGGTCTGGCCGAATTCGACCAGGACCGAGCCGGCCGGATGTGCGGTGAAGCCGCGGGTGATGACGACCGGACGCAGCTCGTCGTCGCGGCGACCGTCTGCGCGTTCGGACACGCTGCCCACCCTATAGCGGCGGTCGCAAGCGCGGCGAAGCCGGGCGCTGGGGGCACCTCCCGCGTGCGGGGGACGGGTCGCCGCCATGAGCCCAGGCCCCGGCACGGATCGGTCTCAGCCGCGGCTGATGTCGAACGTCTCGTCGCTGGACACCGCGTGCACTGGGCCGTCGAACTCGGCCTTGGCCTCCCGAAGCACGTCCTCGCGCGAGGTCCACGGCGGGATGTGGGTCAGCAGCAGCCTGCCCACCCCGGCGGCGGCCGCGGTCTGGCCCGCTTCGGTGCCGGACAGGTGCAGGTTCGGCGGGCGGCCGGGTTCGTGGGTCCAGGACGCCTCGCACAGGAAGGCATCGGCACCACGGGCCAGCTCGACCAGCTTGTCGCTGACGCCGGTGTCGCCGCTGTACACCAACGCGGCCCCGGACGGGTCGGTGATCCGCAGACCGAACGACTCGGTCGGGTGGCAGACCAGCTGCGGCAGCACGGTGACCGTCCCGATCTGCACCGGCTCGCCGCTGACCCAGTGCTGCACATCGAAGATGTCGGTGAAATCGTCGATCTCCCCGCCGTACGGCGACGACGCCGCCCCGAGCCGCGACCAGGTGTCGCTGGGGCCGTACATCAGGCCCTTGTCGAACGGCGCGCGCGCCACCGACGGGTGGTACCGACGCCAGACGAACAGCCCGGGAACGTCCAGGCAGTGGTCGGCGTGCAGATGCGACAACAACACGTGCACCGCGCCCGGGTCGGCGTGGCGTTGCAGTGCGCCGAGCACCCCGCCGCCGAAGTCGATGACCAACGGCGGTGTCCCCGGCGCCTGCAGCAGGTAACCCGATGCCGCCGACTCCGGGCCCACGACGCTGCCGGAACAGCCGAGCACGGTCAATCGCACGATCCCTACTGTGCCATGTCTGTCGCCGCGATGACCAAGACACCGCTAATGCGCCGGCGCGTGCCGCCGAACCGGGTGCACACCGGTGAGCGCCGGGCCGAGGAATCGCGTCGCCAGCGCCGCGAACGCCTCCGGATCGCCGGTGGCCTCGAAGACCCGGGCAGCCGGCGCCGCGTCATGCGGGCGCAGCAGGTCCAGCTCGGTGAGCACCCGCAGCAGCTCCTTGGCGGTCTCCTCGGCGCTGGACACCAGCGTCACCTGCTCGCCCATCGCCAGCTGGATCAACCCGGACAGCAACGGGTAGTGGGTGCAGCCGAGCACCAGCGTGTCCGCCCCGGCGCGCTGCAGCGGCTCCAGGTACCCCTGCGCCAGCCCGAGCACCTGCCGGCCGCTGGTGATGCCGCGCTCGACGAAGTCGACGAAGCGCGGGCAGGCGACCGCGGTGATCTCGGTGTCGCGGGCAGCGGCGAACGCGTCCTGGTAGGCGTGGCTGGTGATGGTCGCGGCGGTGCCGATCACCCCGATCCGGCCGTTGCGGGTGGTGGCGACCGCGCGCCGGACCGCCGGCAGGATCACCTCCACGACCGGCACGTCGTAGCGTTCCCGCGCGTCGCGCAGGCAGGCCGACGACGCCGTGTTGCAGGCGATCACCAGCGCCTTCACCCCGCGGCCGACCAGGTCGTCACCGATGGCCAGCGCGTGCCCGCGAATCTCCGGAATGCTCAGCGGCCCGTACGGGCCGTTGCCGGTGTCGCCGACGTAGATGATGTCCTCGTCGGGCAGCTGGTCGATGATCGCCCGGGCGACGGTCAACCCGCCGACGCCGGAGTCGAACACCCCGACGGGTGCGGTGGCCGACCTCATAAGCGCCGCTCCTCAGCCTCGTCACGCTCTGCATCGTCGCCGGCGCGTCTCATCCGGTCACCGCCCGCTGGGTCCGTCGCTCGATGCGGGCGCGGCGCTCCGGGCCGGAGAGCAGGTAGGCGGCCAGCACCCCGGCCAGCGTCCCGCACAGGTGCCCCTGCCAAGACACCCCGCCGCACATCGCGGAAGCCGGCGCCGCCGGTATCAACCCCCAGAGGATCCCGCCGTAGCCGAACAGCACCGCGGCGCCGACGACGACCTGCCACACGGTACGGGTGAACAGCCCGAACACCGCCAGGAAGGTCAGCCAGCCGAAGATCA
>NZ_JBYCLB010000237.1:0-2033 GCF_057473705.1 Mycobacterium sp. TH-M15
TGACCTCGGTCACCACCCCGTCGCCGAGCACCCCGGCGGCGTGGATGACGCCGCGCAGCGGGCGGCCGGTTTCCTCGGCGACAGCTACCAGCCGCGCCGCCACCTCCGGGGCGGCGATGTCGCCGCGGACGTAGACGACTTCGGTCTCGCGTCCCAGCTCGGCGAGGAGGCCGGCACCGGTGTCGGCCGGGTCCCGTCGGCCGTTGAGCACCAGCCGCCCGGCGCCCCGCTCGGCCAGCCACCGGGCCACCACCTCGCCCAGACCGCCGAGGCCGCCGGTGAGGATGTAGGAGCCGTCGGCGCGGACGGTCGCCGCCGGCCGGTCGGCATCGACGGTTGCCCGGGTGAGTTGCTCGACGTAGCGGTCGTGCCCCCGGTAGGCCACGACGTAGTCGTCGGCCGCCGATTCCAGCTCGCCGGTCAGCGTCGCGACCAGCTGGTCGCGGTCGTGGGCTGCGTCCAGGTCGACCAGGGTGGTGCCCAGGTCCGGCTCGTCGGCGAGGACCCGGGCCAGCTCACCGGGGAACCGCCAGCTGCGGACCATGCCTTTGAGGGCGCCGACCGTCGGATCGCCCGGCTCGCCGTCGCGCACCGTCAGGCCGCCGCGGGTGACCAGCCAGAGCCGCGGCGGGCCGCCGTCGACGCCGGCGACCGTGCGGGCCGTCCCGGACAGCGCCAGGATCAACGCACACGCCCGGCCGACCGCGGCGGCAGCGTCGGTGCCGTCGAACCCTCGGTCACCGATCAGCGCGACCACCCCGGCCAGCGGGCCGGAAGCCGCTTCGGCCAACGCCGCGTGGTCGAAGATTCCCGCCCTGGCCACCGGCCGGGCCGGCGAGCCGAATCGGCCGACGAACGCCTCGCCGAGCTCCCGGGTCTCGGGATCGTCGTCGGTGAGCAGCAGCCAGCCACCGGTTCGGGCGCCGGACCCGGCGGCCGGGGCCATCGCCGCCCATTCGGTGCGGAACAGCTTCTGCGCCAGCGGCAGCGGCATCGCCCGCGGGTCCACCCGCCGCAGCCGGACCCCGGTGAGCTCGGCCGTCATGGTTCCGGCATCGTCGGTCAGGGTGAGCCGGCCCAGGTAGTCGTCGCCGTCGGCGGTCAGCTCGGTGCGGCACCGGGC
The DNA here is from genome assembly GCF_057473705.1 of Mycobacterium sp. TH-M15. Lineage (NCBI taxonomy): Bacteria > Bacillati > Actinomycetota > Actinomycetes > Mycobacteriales > Mycobacteriaceae > Mycobacterium > Mycobacterium sp. TH-M15. The sequence goes on from NZ_JBYCLB010000237.1 coordinate 1,124, forward strand.
CCGCCGGCCGGCCGGCCCGAAGATCCGCAGCCCGGCGACGGCGACCGGCAGATATTCGGCGTCGGCCCGCGCCGGCAGCGCCGCGGCGAGGCAGCGCAGCGCCGCGTCGAGCAGCATCGGGTGGACCCGGTAACAGGGGTGGTCGGCTACCCCGTCGGGCAGCGCGATCTCCGCACCGTCGCCACCGTCGCCGCCGCACCCGGCGGGTTCGGCCGGGCCGCCGGCGGCGACGGTCGCTACCGCGTAGCGGGACCAGGGGCCGTCGGCCTGCCGGGCGTGCACCTCGACGCGGCCGCCGTCCCGGTCCAGCTGGGTGGTGACCTGGGTCCGGCCGTCGAGCAGCAACGGCTGTTCCAGTTCCAGGTCGCCGACCCGGGTCGACTGGACCGGCAGCCCGAGCGCCTGGCAGCCGGCGGCCAGCACCATCTCGGCGAAGGCCGCGGCGGGCAGCACGGTGTTGTCCTGCGCCCGGCAGCCGGCCAGCCACGGCAGCGCGGCGACCTCGACGTCGGCCTGCCACACGTGCTCGCGGCCGGACAGCAGCTCGACGTGCGCGCCGAGCAGCGGGTGGGTGTCCGGGCGAGTGGGCCGCGGGAACGCCATCCAGTGCTTGCTGCGTTGCCACGGCGACGCCGGCAGGTCGGTGAACTGGCCGGTACCGGCATCGGGGGCCGTGACGCCCAGGGCGGCGAGCTGGGTGTGGAAGAACAGCGTTTCGTCCTCGCCTCGTCTCAGCGTCGAGGCGACGGTGACCGGGTTCTCCGGCGACGTCGCTTCGACCGTCCCGGTGATGGCGTTGGTGAGCAACGGATTCGGGCTGATTTCGACGAAGGTGTCGTGGCCGGTGGCGGCGGTGGCGATGGCCTGGCTGAACCGCACCGGTTGACGCACGTTGGCCACCCAGTAGTCG
>NZ_JBYCLB010000238.1:0-2256 GCF_057473705.1 Mycobacterium sp. TH-M15
GCTCGGCCCGATCACCCTGCGCAACCGGGTGATCAAGGCGGCCACCTTCGAGGCCCGCACCCCCGATGCGCTGGTCACCGACGATCTGATCGACTACCACCGACTGCCGGCCGCCGGCGGGGTCGGGATGACCACCGTCGCCTACTGTGCGGTCTCCCCCGGCGGGCGCACCGCCGGCGGCCAGATCTGGATGCGCCCGGACGCCGTCGCCGGGCTGCGCCGGCTCACCGACGCCGTCCATGCCGAGGGGGCGGCGGTCAGCGCGCAGCTCGGCCACGCCGGCCCGGTCGCCGACGCCCGGTCCAACAACGCCCGAGCGCTGGCCCCGGTGCGGTTCTTCAACCCGATCGGGATGCGCTTCGCCAAGAAGGCCACCCGCGACGACATCGCGGACGTCATCGCGCAGCACGCCGACGCCGCCCGGCTGGCCGTCGACTCCGGGTTCGACGCGGTCGAGATCCACCTGGGGCACAACTATCTGGCCAGCTCGTTCCTGAGCCCACTGATCAACCGCCGGTCCGACGAGTTCGGCGGGTCGCTGGCGAACCGGGCCAAGCTGGCCCGCGGCATCGTGCAGGCGGTCCGCCGCGCGGTGAACGGCCAGATCGCGGTGACCGCGAAGCTGAACATGGCCGACGGGGTGCGCGGCGGCATCACCGTCGACGAGTCGCTGACCACCGCGAAATGGCTGCAGGACGACGGCGGGCTGGACGCGCTGGAGCTGACCGCGGGTAGCTCGCTGGTCAACCCGATGTACCTGTTCCGCGGCGACGCCCCGGTCACGGAGTTCGCCGCCGCCTTCAAACCGCCGCTGCGCTGGGGGATGCGGCTCACCGGACACAAATTCCTGCGCCAATACCGCTACCGGGACGGCTATCTGCTGCGGGACGCCCGGCTGTTCCGAGCCGAGCTGTCCATGCCGCTGATCCTGTTGGGCGGCATCACCAACCGGGTCACCATGGACACCGCGATGGCCGAGGGATTCGAGTTCGTCGCGATGGCCCGCGCGTTGCTGGCCGAACCCGATCTGGTGAACCGGATCGCCGCCGAGGCCGGGCACGTCTCGGTGTGCATCCACTGCAACCGCTGCATGCCGACCATCTACAGCCGCACCCGGTGTGTGGTGACCGGCGCGCCGGACAACCTCTGACCCTGCCGGCGGCGGCGACTCCCGATACAGTATGTGCCGATGAACCACCCCTCCGCGCCCGCGCTGACGGTTCGCTACGACGGATCCCAGCAGCGGACCTTCGCCGCCGGCCATGACGTCGTCGTCGGCCGTGACCTGCGCGCCGACGTCCGGATCGCGCACCCGCTGGTGTCCCGGGCGCACCTGTTGCTGCGCTTCGAGCGAGCCAGGTGGGTGGCGATCGACAACGGGTCGCTCAACGGGGTCTTCGTCAACGGCCAGCGGGTGCCGGCGGTGGACATCCGCGACGGCATCAGCGTCAACCTGGGCAATCCCGACGGGCCGCAGGTCTCCTTCGCGGTGGGCCACCATCAGGGACAGGTGGGCCGTCCGCCGCAGACCATGTCGATCCGGCTCGGGCAGTCCGACGGCTGGCATGGCGCGCCGGGGCAGCCGCCGCAGCCGGTCTATCCGGGTGCGGCGCCCGCCGGGGACCGCTCCCGCTCAGCGCCGTACCTGCGACCGCACCCGGGCGCCCCGGCCCCGTTCCCGCCGCCGCACCCCGGGGCCGCGCAGCCGGGGCTCCGGCCCGGCGGACCGCCACCCGCACCGGCCACCCGGCGGGCACCGGCGTCGGCCACCCCGCCGGATGACGGAAACCTGGCGACCCGGATGTTCGACATCCTGCGGCCCGGGGCATCCCAGCCCGCAGCGCCGTCCGGGGCGCTGACCATCGGCCGCGCCACCGACAACGACGTCGTTATCTCCGACGTGCTGGCATCCCGGCACCACGCGACGCTGATCCCCACCGCACAGGGCACCGAGATCCGCGACAACCGCAGCATCAACGGCACCTTCGTCAACGGGGTGCGGGTCGGCTCGGCGCTGCTCACCGACGGTGACGTGGTCACCATCGGCAACGTCGACCTGACGTTCACCGGCGGGCACCTGGTGCGGCGCACCGAGGCCGCGTCAAGGACTGGAGGGCTTGAAGTTCGGGACATCTGCTTCGACGTCGAGGGCGGCAAGCGGCTGCTCAACAACATCACGCTGACCGCCCGACCCGGCACGCTCACCGCGATCATCGGCGGCTCCGGAGCGGGCAAGACCACGCTGTCGCGGCTGAT
>NZ_JBYCLB010000239.1:0-5872 GCF_057473705.1 Mycobacterium sp. TH-M15
GGCCGCTGCCGCCCCGGCCACCGGCGCCGGCTCCGGCTCCCGTGCACGGGCCGCCGTCGGGGGCCAACCCGGTGGTCGCCGTCGGCGGTGATCCGGCCCGGCTGGAGCAGACGGTCATCGCGAAGGTGCCCCCGGAAGCGCTGCAACCGCCGGGTGAGGCCGCCGGCCGGATGACCAGCGCGGTGCGCAGGATGGTGCCGCCGCGGCTGACCCAGGCGCCCGTCGGCTCGATGGCGATCGGCCGGATGGCCTCCAACGCGATCGTCGTGGACGACCCGCTGGTCTCCCGGGTGCACGCCACCCTGACGGTGACCGAGGGCGGCCTGGAGATCCGGGACAACCGCAGCAGCAACGGGACCTTCGTCAACGGTCGGCGGGTGGACCGCATCCTGCTGCACGACGGCGACGTCGTCACGCTCGGCAACACCGACCTGGTGGCGGCCGGCACCACCCTGCGGCCACGCGAGGCGACACCGCAGACCAGCGGCCTGCAGGTGTACGGCCTGGGGCTGACCATCGAGGGTCGCGCACTGATCACCGACGTCTCGTTCGCCGCCCGCCCGGGCACGCTGACCGCGGTGATCGGCCCGTCCGGGGCCGGGAAATCCACCCTGATCAAGCTGGCCGGCGGAAACATGCCGCCCAGCGCCGGCCTGGTCACCTTCGACGGCCACGACGTGCACGCCGAGTACATGTCGATGCGGTCCCGGATCGGCATGGTGCCGCAGGACGACGTGGTGCACCGCCAGCTCACCGTCGACAAGGCGCTGCGGTACGCCGCCGAGCTGCGCCTCCCCCCGGACACGTCCCGGGCCGACCGCACCGAGGTGGTCAACCGGGTGCTCGCCGAGCTGGAGCTCACCGAGCACAAGGACAAGCGGATAGACAAGCTCTCCGGCGGCCAGCGCAAGCGGGTGTCGGTGGCGATGGAGCTGCTGACCGGACCGTCGCTGCTCATCCTCGACGAGCCCACCTCCGGGCTGGATCCGGCGCTGGACCGCCAGGTGATGACCATGCTGCGTGGCCTGGCAGCGGCCGGCCGGGTGGTGGTGGTGGTCACCCACTCGCTCACCTACCTGAACATGTGCGACCAGGTGCTGCTGCTGGCACCGGGCGGCAAGACCGCGTTCGCCGGACCGCCGGCCCAGATCGGCGCGGCGATGGGCACCGAGGACTGGGCCGACATCTTCGCCCGGGTCAGCACCGACCCGGACGGGGTGCATCAGGAGTACCTGGCCCACCACCCGCCGCCGGCGGCGCCGAAGACCCTGTCCGGCCGCGAAGCCGAACCGGTCACCGCGCCGCGCACCAGCTGGACGCGGCAGCTCTTCGCCGTCACCCGCCGCCAGATCCGGCTGATCTTCGCCGACCGCGGCTACTTCGCGTTCCTGGCGCTGCTGCCGTTCGTGCTCGGCCTGCTGTCGCTGGTGGTGCCCGGACACTCCGGCCTCGGTCGCGCCGACACCGACGCGCCCGCCGAGCCGGTCCAGCTGCTGGTGCTGCTCAACATCGCCGCGGTGTTCCTGGGCACCGCGCTGACCATCCGCGACCTGGTCGGGGAACGGGCGATCTTCCAGCGCGAGCAGGCGGTCGGCCTGTCGGCGTCGGCGTACCTGACCGCCAAGATCACCGTCTACTGCGTCGCCGCGGCGATCCAGATCGCGATCGTTACCGCGATCGTGGTGACCGGCAAGCATCCCCCGGCCTACGGCGGCGCCGTGCTGGGCGAGGGCACCACCCCGGCGATCATCGAGCTCTACCTGACGCTGGCGGCGACCACCATCGTCTCGGCGATGGTCGGCCTGGCGCTGTCCTCGCTGGCCCGGTCCAGCGAGCAGGTGCTGCCGATGATGGTCGGCCTGGTGATGGTCTCGATGGTCTTCGCCGGCGGCCTGGTGCCGGTCACCGGCCGCCCCGGGCTGGACCAGGTGTCCTACCTGTTGCCGGCCCGCTGGGGCTTCGCCGCGACGGCCTCCACCATCGACCTGCGGAACGCCGCGCTGCGGGCTCCGGCCGAGGACGCCCTGTGGCTGCACCGGCCACAGGCGTGGCTGCTGGACATGGGGGTGCTGGCGCTGCTCGGGCTGGTCTTCGTCGGCTTCGTGCGCTGGCGGCTGCGGCTGGCCGCGGCAGCCCAGGGTGCCGGCGGGGCGTCGGGCCGGCTGCTCACCAAGGGGACCGTCATCGGGTCGGTGGTCGCGGTGGCCGCGGTGGGCTCGCTGATCGCGGTCAGCGTCATGCACCGGGCGCCGACGTCGACCACCAGCACCCTGCCGGAGAAGACCGTCGCCGCGGACACCCTGAACGAAAACCTGCTGAGCCCCGATGTCGCCGGGCCGATCGTGGGGGCCAGCGGCCTGGTCAGCGAGACGATGCGGGTGCCGGTCAAGGGCCAGAACGTCGTTCCGCACGACTGCACCAGCGCCGTGGCGCCGGCCGCGGGCCCCACCTACAGCGGCACGCCGATCACCGGGATGGCCGCGCAGCGGCTACACGAGCCGGACCAGCCCTGGCCGTGGCCGCACTACGTGTTGCAGTCCGCCACCGCCTTCCGGTCCGGGCAGGACGCCAAGGACTTCCAGGAGACGCAGCACAAGGCCTGGATCGGCTGCGTCGCCAAGACCGCCACCACGACCACCGACGGTCAGACCAGCACGGCGGTGATCGGGCCGCCGGCGTTGGCGGACGGGATGCTCACGCTGTCCTACACCGACCCGGACCGCCCCGACCGGGTCTGTCAGCGTGCCATGACCATCCGGGACAACGCGCTGGTGGACGTGGTCGCGTGCGGCGACGCGCTGGCCGACGACGCGGCCGTCCAGATCGCGAACCGGATCGCCGACAGCATCCACTGATGCCGCGGGGCCGTCGGCGTCTTAAGCCTGTTCCTCGGGCGGCGGCGGAGGCGGCTCCTCGCTGAAGTACTCCTCGTCGCCGTTCGGGTATCCGCCACCGTGAGTGGTGATGTGCACGTGGTCGAAGTGCCCGTTACCGGAGCCGCTGGGGCCGGCCGGCGTGTAGTAGGTGCCGCGCCAGATGGCGTCCTGCAGTTCGAACCGGCCGGCGTTGCGCAGCGCGTACGCCACGATCTCGTCGCCCAGGTGCACCCCCTCGGGGCTGCCCGGGTTGGGGATCATGATGTCGAGCGCCAGCCCGTTGGGATGCCAGCGCTGCGAGTCCGGCCGCCGGCCGATCATGTTGTGGATCTGCGGGAACGCCTCGCTGATGCTGCGGGATGCCAGGATCGTCTTCCGCTGCAGGCCCTGCTCGGCGGCGACGCCCGGCGGCAGCGGGTGCGGGGCGTTCACGTTGGCGGCCGGGAAGATCTCCCACCACGGCGGCGGAGGCGGACCCTCCGGTTCCGGCGGCGGTGCGGCCTCGAAGCAGCACGGCGCCTCTTCGGGCGGCGGCGGGGGCAGTTCGTCGGGGTTCGGATCAGCGCTGGCGCCGGCGGCGAGGAGCATGGCGGTCGGCGCTATGAACGCTGCTGCCAGTGCCGCGGACTTGGTGCGCAGATCAGATGATCCAGTTTTAGGCACGCCGGCCACCCTAACCGACGCCGGCCCCGGCCCCGACAACCGGCACGCTGCCCACCGCCCCGGTGTGCGGAATCCCACCCCGCGCCCCAAGTCCACCTGCGGCGACGCGGCCCCAACGCGAGATATTTGTAGCGTTGCTTCATTGCAGATGTTGCGCAACGTATAGTGCTTCAGTTATGGTCGCAGCGCCCCGATCTCCGGGCGGACCACCACCCCACCGAGGACAACGGACCGGACATGAAGAGCCTCTATGCGCTGAAGCCCTGGTACGGCCGCCGGCTGTCCGGATTGGTCAGCACCGCGGTCCGCCGCGACATCTCCCCGGACGTGTTCACCGCCGCCGGGGTGTTGGGTGCGGGCTGTGCGGCGGTCTTCGTCGCGTTCGGCGTCTGGCCGCTGGTGATCGTCTTCCTGGCCGTGCGGCTGGCCGGGGCCAACCTGGACGGAGCCGTGGCCCGGGCCCGGGGCGTGACCCGGCCGTGGGGGTTCGTGCTCAACGAGATCGGCGACCGCAGCTCCGATCTGCTGATGTTCGCCGGGCTGACGGTGTGGGCCGCCCGACAACCGGGCGGCTGGCTGTCCGGGCCGGTGCTGTGGGTGCTGCTCGCGGCGCTGGCGGCGACGCTGCCGACGTTCGCCGCGCTGGCGGCCGCCGCGGCCGGCGGCACCCGGCGCAACGGCGGACCGCTGGGCAAGACCGAACGCTGCCTGGCCGTCGTCATCGCCACCGCCCTGCCGGCCACCCTGTCCTATGTGGGCGCGGTGATCGTGGCCGGCTCACTGCTCACCGCGGGACTGCGGCTGCGCGCCGCGCACCGGGAGCTGTAGATGCTCGTCGACTGGTACCTGCGGCTGCTGCACCACGACCGCACCATGGGCCTGCACCTCGACTGGGGGCCGCTGCACGTGCACATCGTCGGGCGGGCGGTGTTCTTCCTCTGGGTGACCCTGGCGATCCTGGCGGCGGCCGGGATCGCGGTCGCCGTCTCCGGCAGACGGGAGCTGGTGCAGAAGTGGACCACCTGGGTGCTGATCCTGCCGGTGGTCGGCATCCCGATCTGGATCGGGCGGGGCCCCACCACCGCGCTGGCCGCCGTCCTGGCGGTGGTCGCGGTGCTGGAATTCGCCCGGCTGGTCCGGCTGCATCCGGTGGACCGGATGATCCTGCTGGCCTGCGCGGTGCTCTTCCCGCTGGCCGCCTGGCTGCGCCCGCAGCTGGTCGGGCTGGCGCCGATCGTGGTGCTGCTCTGCGCACTGCCGTCGGTGCTCAGCGGCGACACCGTCGACGGCGGGCGGCGCACCGCGTTCACCGGCTTCGGCTCGGTCTGGATCTGCTGGGCGCTGGCGCACCTGGTGCTGCTGTGGGAGGACGCCTTCCTGGTCTGCTTCGCGGCCGCGGCCACCGACGTCAGCGCCTGGTGCGGCGGCACCTGGCTGCGGAAGTTCGGCTGGGCCCGCCGGCCGTTGTCGCCGTTGAGCCCGAACAAGACCGTCGGCGGCCTGGTCGGCGCGGTGGCCGGGGCCGCCCTGGTGCTGACCCTGCTGGGCACCATCTCGGTCGGGCTGCTGGTCGCGGTGGCGTTCGGCGGGGTGCTCGGCGACCTGCTGGAGTCGATGGTCAAACGCCAGGCCGGGGTGAAGGACGCCGGCGGCTGGCTGCCCGGCTTCGGTGGGCTGTTGGACCGGATCGACTCGCTGCTGCTGGTGCTGCCGCTGGCGTATCTGCTGGGATAACCGCGATGATCAGCACCCTGACGGTCGCGTTCCGGCATTACCTGTGGCGGTTGGTGTGCTGTCTGACCGGCGGGCTGACGGTTACCGGCGACCGGCCGGGGTCCGGTGGCTGCGTGCTGGTGGCCAACCACAATTCGCATGCCGACACCGCGGTGCTGCTGGCTGCGCTGCCGCCGCGCGCCCGGCCGGTCTTCGCCGCCGCCGCCGACTCCTGGTTCGACGTCCCGGTCCGCCGGTTCCTGGTGACCAACCTGGCCGGTGCGCTGCCGGTGCACCGCTCCGAAGCCGGCACCTACGCCGCGCTGTTGGCCGCGGCGAAACCCGCTCTGGCCCAAGGGCGCACCGTCGTCGTCTACCCGGAGGGCACCCGCGGCACCGACGGATCGGTGGCCGAGTTCCGGTCCGGGGCGCTCCGGCTGGCCCGGGACTGCGGCGTGCCGGTGCTGCCGGTGGCGCTGCTGGGCACCCGGGCGGTCTGGCCCAAGCACGGGCCGTTCTCGGCCGGACCGCTGGAAGCCCGGATCGGCCGGCCGGTCGACCCGGCCAGCACGAGCCCAGATGAGCTGCGGCAGCAGGTGGTTCAGCTGCTCGACGACCAC
>NZ_JBYCLB010000240.1:0-14212 GCF_057473705.1 Mycobacterium sp. TH-M15
GGCGACATTGGGGAGGCGCTGCGTCGCGTATCTCAGATACCCAGCGCCGGCCGGTCGCCCCGCAACCGCTGTTCCTTCAGCCGCCACGACCAGGCCGCGGCCAGGCAGGTCCCCGCGTACGCGCTGCCCACCAGCAACCAGGTGATCAGCCCGTGGCCGAGTGGTTCGGCGCCGGTCAGCACCCATACCATGAGTAACGCACCGCCGGCGACCCCGCAGCTCATCGCGACGATGTAGGCGTTGGCGACCCGCCGCGACCGGCGGTCGGCGCGCAGCACCCGCAGCACCCGCAGACCGGCCAGCCACAGGTAGGCGGTGGTGCTGACCAGCAGCAGCCAGTACCCGGCCAGCCACCCATCCGGTCTGGCGTCCAGGATGTTCGGTGTCTCGGTGCGCAGCGCGTGGGTCAGGATGATGCAGGTCGTCATGCCCGGGACCACGACGGTGACTATCGGCTGTACCCAGATCCGCATCCAGTCCGCTCGGTCGGCATCGGTGAACACACCGCCGAGCAGCGCCGACAGGGCGCAGACCTGGGAGGCGAGCAGGCACAGGTCGCCGGCGCAGGTGTCCAGGTGCCAGATGCCGGTCAGCGCATGGCCGAAGCTGCCGATCACGCCGCTGCTCTGCGGCGAGATCAACGCGAAGCCGACGACGCACAGGATCACCGAGAGCGTCAGTGGCCGTTCGGCGCTCGACGCGAGGGTGTGCCGGCGCGCCCAGATCGCGTAGCCCGCCGCCGCCACCGCGCTGGCGGCGACCAGCTCGACCGGGGTCATAGCGATCGGATGGGCCGTGCCTGCGTCAGCCGCGGCCGGCCGGCTTTCTGGGGCCGCCCGGTTGCGGCCGGGTGGGTTGCCACGGCAGGGTTCGGCTCGCGGCGCATCGACGCGATGACGTCGACGGCGTCGCGGTAGGCGTTGTAGCGCTGCTGCAGCTCGCTGTTGAGGCTGGTGACGTCGAGGTAGCCGAAGTCGACCTGCAGGACCGTCTCGTCGACCCCCAGCCGGTCGGCGAGCTGACGCAGCTCGTCGAAGGTGGGGAAGTCCGGCCGGTCCTTGCGCCGGCTGTAGCTGCTGGCGGGCAGATCGAGCGCCTCGGCGATCTCGCTGTCCCGGACGGCCCTGGAGAGCAGTCGGCTGAGGCTCAAGCGGATGGTTCGGCCGTCACAGTCGGTCTTGGGCATGGCGTAACGGTAATCCGGCCGCTGAGCCGGTGCAATGGTGTGGATGTCCGGCCGACGGTAAGGCGATCCATAGAGTTCGATCCGTGACCGGGCCGTGGTTCGGGCGTGACTAATGACTAGCACTGTTGTCTGTGTTGTTTTCGTTTCGCTCGATCGAGGGGGTTATCCGTCGATGAATCTGTTCACCAGCCGCAAGACGCTGCGGCCATCCCTCCGAGGCTCCGTCACCGGTGCCGCGATGCTGGCCGTCGCCGGGACCGTCGGCGTGGTCGGCGCAGCCCCGGCGTTCGCCGACGAGCCGGCTCCGGTGCCCGCTCCGGCCCCGGCGCCGGCGGCCGGGCCGCCTGCCACCGGTCCGGGCGCGGTCAGCCCCGACTCGTTCCTGCAGGTGCTCAGCTCGATGCTGGAGCGGGTGGCACCCGGCGCCGGGGCGATCGTGCCGTCCACCATGACCCCGACCAGCCCCGGTACCGGAGTCACCGGAGCGGTGCCGGCCAACCCGGTCAACCCCGCTCAACCGGCCGTCCCGGCCGACCCTGCGTCGGCCACTCAGTAGCCCGGCGACGTCACCCGGTGGGGTGAACGTGTAGGTCTCGCCGTGCGCCAGGTAGACGAACCGGGTGGCCGTGGCCGACCTCTCGGCGGCCTCCTTGAAGTCGTCGAGCCCGGAGACGAACACCGAGAAGTCGTTGTAGTGGATCGGGATGGCGGTGCGCGGCTTAGTCTCCACCGCCGGCACTCCCATCTCGCCGGTCATGGTGACGACGGTGACCAGGAACGTGGTGCCGCCGGTGTGGATCAAGCCGAGGTCGATGTCGGGGAAGCGGCGCGGGATCTCCTCGAGACCGTCGATCAGCATGGTGTCGCCGGTGATGTAGGGCCGGTAGAGGTGCTCTTCCTGGTCCCGGCTGCAGAAGTCCAGCAGGTGCCCGTTGACCGGCATCAGCAGATTGTCGACCTCGTCGTCGGTGGCGTGCTTGGCCGGCATCGCGGTGATCTTCACCGTCGCCTCGCCCTTGTGCAGGTCGAGGCTCTCCCAGGTCGCCAGCGGATAGCCGTTGGTGAAGCCGAGTGCGCCGAGCTTGCCCACCGCGTCGGCGGTGGAGACGATCGGCAGCCGCTTGTCGAGCTGCTGGGCGGAGACGTCGTCGAAGTGATCGCCGTGGTAATGCGACAACACGATCAGGTCGATCGGCGGCAGATCCGAGATCTGACAGGCCGGCTCCACCTCGCGCCGCGCCCACACCCCGTGGCCCAGGTAGACGTGCTGGCCTTTGTGCAGGAACGCCGGGTCGGTCAGGATCGTCAGCCCACCGAACGTGATCAGCGTGGTGGCGTTACCGATGAAGTAGACCTCGCCGGTGTGGAAATCCGCTGCGCCGTCGCCGGTCAGCTCCAGACAGGCCATGCACCCGAGCGAGTCGGCGCCGGGGTCCGGACGGGCGCCGTGGGACGTCGATCCTGTCGAGTGCCTCACCGAGCTCGGGGACCGGGATCGCGCCGAGCGCGGCGTCGCCGGTGGAACGCTGCCAGCGCCGGGTAGGTTTTCGGAGATGCGGCCACTGCCACCGCATCCGGCCCACGGCGTTGCGCTTGGGAAGCCGCGTCGCGCCGGCTGCGGTGACCTCCGGCGTCATCTGTGAACGGCCGGAACTCATGGCACGATTGCTGGGTGGGCATATACGGCAGAGCATGTCTCGTTGGCGCTGCGGCACTGCTGGGTTGGGCTGCACCCAGTACCGCCGCCCCGCCGGTATCCGCCGTCGACCCGGCTTGTCCGGATGTCGAGGCGGTCTTCGCCCGGGGCACCGCCGAGGAACCCGGCGTCGGCCCGGTCGGGCAGGCGTTCATCGACGCTCTGCGCGCCAAGGTGGGGGAGAAGTCGATGGTGGTCTACGCGGTCAGCTATCCGGCGACCGACGACTGGCCGACCGGCATCGAAGGCATCCGGGATGCGAGCACCCATATCCAGTCAGTGGTGGCGGCCTGCCCCAAGGCCAAGGTCGTTCTCGGCGGCTACTCCCAGGGGGCGGCGGTGGCCGGGTTCACCACCGCCGACACCGTACCGGAGGGAGTCGACGGTGTCGACGTGCCGCGGCCGATGCCGCCCGAGGTGGCCGATCACATCGCCGCGTTGGTCTTGTTCGGCAAGCCCAACAACCGGGCGATGAGCTTCCTCGGCCAGCCGCCGGTGGCCATCGGCCCGCTGTACGAGGCCAAGACCATCGAGTTGTGCGTGCCCGAGGATGCGGTCTGCTCCGAGGGCCTGGATTTTTCCGCGCACAACCCCGACACCTACGGCGCCCTCGTCGACGAGGGAGCCCGCTACGCGGCCAGCCGCCTCTGAGTCGGACCGGCGGGCTGACGGCCGTGGCGCCATGAACGCGCCGTCGCCTTCGGCACCGCCGATGCCGGTCGCTTGATGCGGCGTGGCGCGAAGGCCTCAGACCTCGAGGATCGAGGCGAGCGTCTCGATGCCGCTGAGCACGGCTATGTCCGCCACGGCCGAAGTCGCCGCGACACCGGCTCGGGTAGCCAGGCCGGGTGCGGAGACTGTGATCGACGCCACGACACGCCGGTCGCGCGACCGTTTGACCCCGGCAGAACCCTCATGCATCATGGACAAAGCAAGCACCTCGTTAGGTGAGGCGTCTGCACGGATATAGGCCACTGACCCCGAACGTCGAAAGACGCCCCCGGTCAGGACAGTTCTTCCCGGCTTAAGGGTTGAACCCAAGTGGCTTCCGGAGTGTCGGATACGCCGTGCAGTGCCGAAGCTCGACGAGAGGGGTGCGGTCTTCCGATGGTCGTCGGAGCTGCCCTCCTAGCATGCGGTGAGAATCGGCACGTAGCCACGTGCCCGCGACCGAGAGGAGGTGAGGGACGAATGAGTTCCGGTGATAGTCCGAGTCGACATCTGACGTCTGTTCCGTCCCCATCCGAACGGTCGCATACCGCCTCCAGCTGAGCCCCAGGCCTCTGCGGCGCGCGCCACCGTTACGCGACTAGGAGGCCATCATGGTTGCAATCGCCTACACCGACATCACCACCCCAGCTCCGCGCGCACACGCGCCGAAGAAGCTGGAGCGCCGGCCGGCCCAGAGCCACCAGGACCCGGTGGTGGACATGACCACCCGCCTGTTGAGCGTTCCGCTGCACCAGATGTACGCGCTGCTGTGGCGCGCCGGCCTGCTGGTCGCCGACGACTGATCGGGTTAGTCCGCACTCTTCGGCGACAGTTCCCCAGAAGGTAACCCGGAGTTAGCCGGCTCGCCGCGTCGCTGCCGCACCGTTACGGGTGTGTCCGCCCACGATGTTCTGGCCGACTCGATGGCCTTGGTGCTCGCTCGGTTGCTGGCCGGGCCGGTACGTGAGGGCTACGCGGTGTTATGGCGCTTCGGGTTGCTGGAGGCAGAGACGCGGCCGGGTAGCGGGGAGATCCGCACCCGGTCGCGTCCTTCGTCTGCGCCGGCCGGCGGGTCGGTCCGGGCCGCGTAGATGCCGCGGCGATTACGCCTCTTCCAGCGCCTCGCCCAGCTGCTCGAAGAGTTCGCTGCGGTGATTGCTGGCCAGGACATGCCCGGCGGCGACGGCGATCGCCACCGGCCAGTCGATGATCTCGAACGCGGCCAGCATCGCCAGCCCGCCGTAGTAGGCCAACTGCTCCGGTCGCGGGACCGTCACCCGGCCGAACACCGGGAGCTCGACGGCGAAGGTCTCGCTCCGGCGGATGTGCTCCACGGCCTCGCGTTGCGACGTGCTGCGCCGCGCCTTGTTCACCGCCATCTATCTGCCTCCTGGTGCCGACGGGCGGTGCCCGGATCGGACCGCGCCGTTGCCGTTAACCCCATTGTGCACAACCCGCAGCCGCGGCGTGGTCTCCGGCGACTCGGGCGCGGCGCGGCCGTCGGGCCGGCCGTCACCGGTCTCCGGTCCGGGTGCCGCCGCGGGTTCCTCGGCCGGCTCGGTCTCCGCGGGGTTCTGCTCGGGCTCCGACGGGGCCAGCAGCGCCGGGAAGACCCGCGGCACGATGGCCGCGCCGACGGTGGCCGCGCCGGCGGTGCTCAGCGCCTGTGCCCAGCCGATCGGACCGAGCGGGGTGCAGCCCAGCAGCTGGCTGATGCCCGGGATGCTGATCAGCGTCCCCATCGCGACCAGCGATCCGGCCGCGGTCGCCACCACCAACCAGTCGCGCGAGTCCAGCAGGGTCTGGCCCAGCTGTGCCGAGACCAGCGAGACCAGCGCCACGGTGGCGGCCCGGCGTTGCCGGCCGGTGAGCGACGCCAACGCCCAGGCCGCCGTCGCCGCACTGGCGGTGGCCACCCCGCGCACCGCGACCGTCCGCCACAGCAGCGACGGGTCCGGGCCGTGCCGACCGGCGGTCATCCGGTTGCTCGGCGGAGCGACCGCCAGCGCGGTCGCCGGCAGCGCATCGGTGAGCAGGTTCACCAGCAGCAGTTGCCGGGTGTTCAGCGGCGAGCGGCCGGTGACCGCGCTGCCGATGATGGCGAAGACCACCTCACCGGCGTTGCCGCCGAGCAGCACCGCCGTCGCAGCCTGCACCCGCTGCCACAGCTCGCGGGCCTCGTCCAGCGCATCGACCAGGGTGTGGATCTTGCCGTCCAGCAACACCACGTCGGCGGCGGTGCGGGCCGGGTCACTGCCGTGGGTGACCACGCCGATGCCGATGGTCGCCGCCCGGATCGCGGCCGCGTCGTTGGCGCCGTCGCCGACCATCGCGCAGACCTTGCCGGTGCGCTCCAGGGTCTGGACGATCTGCACCTTGTTCTCCGGCGACATCCGGGCGAACACCACCTTCTCTGCGACGGCGCGCTCCTGTCCCTTGCGCGGCAGGGCGTCCCATTCGGCGCCGCCGATCACCTGGTCGGCGCCGACCGGCACCCCCAGTTCACGGGCGATCGCGGCGGCGGTAATCGGGTGGTCGCCGGTGATCAACCGGATCGGCACCTGCCGCCGGTACAGCTCGGAGAGGAGTTCGGCGGCCTCGTCGCGCGGGGTGTCCGAGAGGCCGAGCAGCCCGACGAACTCCAGCCCGTCGGTGCAGAATTCGGCGATCTCGTCGGGTTCCGGGTCTTCGCCGAGTTGCCGTCGCTGCTGCGCGGTGAGCCGCCGCCGGGCGACGGCGATCACCCGCAAGCCGCCGGCGGCGTAGTCGGCCACCTGCTTCGCGGCATTCTTGGGCGTCTTCGCGCAGCTGGCCAGCACCACCTCGGGAGCGCCCTTGACGGTCAGCTCGTCGCCGGAGACGGTCGCCGAGAACGGCCGGCCGGACCGGAACGGCAGGTGCGCTTCGGTCTCGTCATCATCGGGTTCGACGCCGTTCGCCGCCACCGCGGCCTCGACGATCGCGGTGTCGGTGGCGTGCGCGTGCGGCTGGCCGTCGGTGTCGGGTGCGGCGTCGGCCGCGCAGCGCAACACCTCCTCGCGGGAGTGCCGTGGCGCCGCGTACACCTCGGTCACCCGCAGCCGGTTCTGGCTCAGCGTCCCGGTCTTGTCGAAGCAGACCACGTCGACCCGGCCCAGCGCCTCCACCGAACGGGGCACCCGAACCAGCACCCCGGAGCTGGTCAGCCGCCGGGCCGATGCCTGTTGGGAGAGGGTGGCCACCAGCGGCAGCCCCTCCGGGATGGCCGCGACGCTGACCGCGATGCCGGAGGAGACTGCCTGCTTGAGCCCGGCGCGACGCAGCAGCCCTAACCCGCTGACCAACGCCCCGCCGGCCAGGCTGATCCGCCACGCCTTGCCGGTGAGCAGGCTGAGCTGGTGCTGCAGCCCGACCGCGGTCTGGTCGGCGGCCGCCAGCTCCGCGGCGCGGCGGCCGTAGGTGTCGGCGCCGGCCGCGGTCACCACCGCGACCGCCGTTCCGGTCACCACCGTGGTTCCGGCGTAGATCATGCAGGCCCGCTCGGCCAGCTCTGCCCCGGGCGTCGCCTCTTCCTGCTTGGTCACCGACAATGACTCGCCGGTCAGCGACGACTCGTCGACCTCCAGATCCTCAGCCTCGATCAGCCGGCCGTCGGCCGGCACCACCTCTCCCGGCCGGACCTCGATCAGGTCGCCGGGGCGCAACGCGTCGGCGACGACGCTGTGAGACTCGCCGCTCGGCAGGATCTTGCGGGCCCGTGGAATCTGCTGGGTGAGCAAGACGTTCAGCCGCCGCTCGGCCACCAGCCGCTGGGTGGCGGCCAGTGCGGCGTTGCCGCCGATCACCGAGCCGACCAGCACCGCGTCCACCGGCGAGCCGAGGATCGCACTGGCCGCCGCGCCCAGCCCCAGCACCGGGGTGATCGGGTCGGAGAGCTCGGTGCGCACCGCGCCGGCGAACTGCACCAACGTCCGGCGCGGCGCGTCGAACAGCTGCATGCCGCGGCCGGTCAGCCGCAGTGCGGCCAGCGCGGCTCCGACGGCCGGTGAGTGCCGAGCCGGGATCACCGGGGCCGCCTGATCCGGTTGCGGCAGCAGCTCGCGGACCTGCTCGACCGACATGGTGTGCCACTCGTGCGCCGCCGCCGGGCGGGGCGCGGGGGCTGCCGCCATCTTCCGGCCCAGCCAGTAGCCGGTGAACGCTCCGGCCGCCGCGCCGGTGGTGATCGGGCCGGGTCCGCGGCCGCGCACGCCGGGCAGCATCAGCAACGCGCCGAGCGCGGTGGCGCCGGTGGCGATCTCCACTCCGCGGCGGCTGACCGACCGGGCGGTCGGCAGCGCGTGCAGCACTCGCCAGGCCGCCGCCAGATCCGGCAGCAGCAGATCGGCGCAGAACGGCGGCGATCCGTCGGTCGGGGTGACGCCCAGCGCCACGTCGGCGGCGGTCAGTGCCGGCACGCTGGTCGCCGAGAGCACTGCCACGTCGTGGCCGTCGCGCTGGTAGGCGGTGACCGTCGCGGTCAGTGCGGCGTCCAGCGATCCGGTCCCGGCCGGATGCAGCTCGTCGAAGATCGGCCGCAGCTCGCCCAGGGTGTCGACGTCGACCGAGATCACCTCCACGTCGGCGCGCCGAGCCTCGGTCACCACCGCGGCGGCCAGCGGTCGCAGCGCCGGCTGGATCAGCGCCTCCGGGGTGCCGGCGCCGGCGATCGGGTACCAGCCCGGCCGTAGGTCGGGGTCGGCGAGCCGGTCCTGGGCCTGGGTCCAGACGGTGACCAGCTCGTCTTCGGCGGCGCCGCGGACCTGCACCACTCGCAGTGTGTCGCCGCAGAGCACCCGCGGGTCGATCACCACCACGGTGACCCGGTCCAGCTCGCGCAGGCTCTCCCGGCGCAGGGTCAGTGCGCCGTGCTGCTCGGCTAGGCCGCGGCCGAGTGTCGCCGCGAACGACTCGCGGGCGGTCCGTACGGCCTTGGGCGCGGTCACCGCCACCGCGGTTCCGGCGGCGTCCGGGCTGCGGCTTGCCACGCCGACCACACCGGCACCGATCGCCTGCAGCAACGCGCTGCGCTCCGCGTGCCGTTCGACCGGCCCCTGCGGCCGCGGCGCGGGCCGCGACGCCGGGGGGATCTGCGGGTGATCGGCGTATGCGGCCAGGCCGGGTTCGCGCCGCCGCCACGCCTGTGTCGCGGCGCGCTCCTCGCCGGCCTTGAACGCCTCGACGGCAAGGTCCACCGCCAGCGACGACGGCGCCTCGTTGAGCACGTGCACGCCGGCGGTGACTAGGGCGAGCAGGGTGTCGGTCACCGGCTTGCCGATCCGGTCCTCCAGCACCCCGCGCAGCCGTGGCTGGTAGTCGACGGCCACCACCAGCGATTCCAGCCCCAGCGGCAGACCCGGCAACCGCAGCAGGCGGCCGGCCGTCGCCATGCCCAGGCCGACCACGTTGGCACCGAGGCTGGCCGCCCGCATCGCCTGGGCCATCCCGTCGCCGGGCAGGCTGACCGGTTGCGCGTGCCGGGCCGCCGGGGCCGCGGAACTGAACAGCTCTTCGGCGTCGCTGACCAGCCGGCACAGCTCCCGCACCGAGACGGCGTCCGGGTCGGCGGTGTCGAGGTCGACCACCAGCCGCTCCAGCGGGTAGTTCAGCCGCGCTGATTCGACCCCGGGTGCGGCCCGGGCCACGCTGAGCACGGCGGTGCCCAACTCGGCGCCCGCGGCACCATGCAGGCCGCGCACCTCGATCCAGGCGCGGTCCTCGGTGATCGAGCAGCGTCGGGACATCGGCCCGGCGAAACCGCGGGAGAGGGATCTGGCCTGGCGGGACAGGATCTTCGTGGTCTGCCGCGCGGGCAGTGTGGCCAGGCTGACGCCGGCGCCGGCGATCGACCCGGCCGCGGTGGCCGCCGCGGTGGTGGCCTGCGCGGAGGCGCCGACCAGCGCCGTGGCGGCTCGGATTCCGGTGGTGATCGCGCGGATCGGGAACGACGGTCTTCGGGCGGATGAATCGGTATTCACACGCGCCCGACTAGATGCGGCCACGCGGGGTGCTGTTGCGCGCTCGCTGCGTCGATGTCGATTTCTTCGTCGGACGGCGCCGCGGGGCCGTCGACTTCGCGGGCTTTGCGGCCGTGGCCGATCTGGCGGATTTGATCGGTGTCGCCGCCGGCGCCTTGGCGGCGGCCGGCTTCGCGGACTTGGCCGGGCGCGACGGGGCGCCGTTGCGCCGCTTGTTCAGTTGCTGCATCACCAGCGCGGTACCACCAACCGCCACCAGCACCGGCCACTCGACCAACCCCGCGACACCGAGCGCGCCCATGGTCAGTGCCGCCGCCGGAGCGGAGTGGCTACCCTTGCGCAACCCGCGCTGCACGCCGGCCGCCGCGCCGCTGACGCCACCGAACACCCCGTTGACCGCCGCGCCACCGACCGCCCCCGCCGTCTCGGTGGTGATGGTCGCGGCACGACCGACAGCCCGCGTTACCTTCTGCACCGCCCCGCCGACGGCATTCATGGTCGATCCCATCCTTTGGTCAGGCACGCCGAACAATATTCATGGTGCGACCATCTTACGCACTCGCGGCGGCGACAGGATAAATAAACACTGAGCAACTGCGGCGTTATCCGCCGTTGTGATCAATACGACGACAAGAGCGCTACGGCTCCCCGCCGCCGATCTGCACCACCACTGGGGCGTGGTCGCTGGGCGACTTGCCTTTCCGCTCCTCGCGGACGATCTCGGCCCCGGTGACTCGGGCCGCCAGCGCCGGCGAGGCCAGAATGAAGTCGATCCGCATGCCCTGCTTCTTCGGGAAGCGCAGCTGGGTGTAGTCCCAGTAGGTGTAGACCCCGGGGCCGGGGGTGAACGGGCGCACCACGTCGGTGAACTGGGCGTCGACCAGGGCGGCGAACGCCGCGCGCTCCGGCTGCGAGACGTGGGTGGCGCCGTCGAAGAACTCCATGCTCCACACGTCGTCGTCGTGCGGGGCGATGTTCCAGTCGCCGACCAGCGCGATCGGTGTTGACGGGTCGTCGCGCAGCCACCCTTGGGCCGTATCACGCAGCGCGGCAAGCCAGTTGAGCTTGTAGACGTAGTGCGGATCCTCCAGGGTGCGCCCATTGGGCACATACAGGCTCCAGACCCGCACTCCGCCGCAGGTGGCGGCCAGCGCTCGGGCCTCCACGGCCGGCTCGACACCCGGCTTGGCCGCCCAGTTGGGCTGGCCGGGGAAGCCGACCTCGACGTTCTCCAGCCCGACCCGGGAGGCGATCGCCACCCCGTTCCACTGGTTGAACCCGACGTGGGCCACCTCGTAACCCAGTTCGTAGAACGGCAAGGTGGGGAACTGCTCGGCCGTGCACTTGGTCTCCTGCATGGCCAGCACGTCGATATCGGCGCGGGCCAGCCAGTCGGTCACCCGGCCCACCCGGGTGCGGATCGAGTTCACGTTCCAGGTGGCCAGCCGCAACGCAGTCACCCAGCCACCCTAGATCGTCCGATGGCGGTGATCCGCGGCGCGTGACTTCGTCGCGCTTGCGATCACCGGTGGGCCGATGGCGGTGATCCGCGGCGCGTGACTTCGTCGCGCTTGCGATCACCGCTACGGCCGCAGCAGCCGGGCATCGAGGTAGTGGGTGCGGTGCTGCGGGGTGAATCCGATCACCCGGTAGAAGTCGAGCGCGGCGGTGTCGTCGTCACGAGTCTGGGCGTAGCCGCGGGTGGCGCCGTGCTCGCTGCCCCAGGTCTGCAGCGCAGCGCAGACGGCGCGGGCGTGGCCGCGACCGCGCTGGTCGCCGGCGACCCGTACCGCCGACAGACCCAGCCAGCGGGTGCCGTCGGCCGACTCGGTGACCACGCCGCGGCCGACCGCCACCCCCGGGATCGACGCGAAAACCACCTCGCCGCCGGCCACCGCGGTCAGTACGTCGACCGGCACGTCGCGGGCGTAGCCGGCCAGCCAGTCGCCATCTGGGTGCGACGCCAACACAACCGGTGCCTCGTTGTCGACGTCGGTCGCCAAATCGCTCACCAGGGTGCGGGTCTCGCATTCGGCGGGCACGCCCTCCGGCAGCCGCAGCAGGCGCTCAGGCACCGCGAGCCGGGCCGGCAGCCCGCGCTGGGCGTACCAATCGACGATCGCGGGCACCGTAGCGGCCTGGGCGAACATGTCCAGCGGCACAGCGGAGTTGGCCCGCAGTGTGGCACCGTGTCCGGCGCGCAGCAACCAGCCGTCCAGCCACTGGTGCTCGCTGCCCGGCCAACCCAGCGCGGCGGCGTGCTCGACCGCGCGGATCGCCGAGTTCTTCACCGGCCGGTCGGTCAGCCGCCGCACGTAGAGCACGTCGCCGAGCCGGAACTCGTGCACCTCACCGTCGGCGGAGCGCACCCGTACCCGCGGTCCGGCCTCCACCAACTCGCCGACCACGTCGGCCATCGGCGGCTCGGCGCCGGAAGGCCGCAGGTAGCGCAGGCTCACCCGGGTGCCCACGGCGGGCAGCTCGGGCGGCTCGGTGGGCGGGGTCATCAGTGGCCGAACGGGTCGGGCACTTCGCCGGGCGTCCAGGACAGGCCGGGCACGCCCCAGCCGTTGGCCTTGACCGTCCGCCGCGCGGCCCGGGCGTACCGGCCCACCAGCCGGTCCAGGTACAAGAAGCCGTCCAGGTGCCCGGTCTCGTGCTGCAACATCCGGGCGAACAGCCCGGTCCCCTCCAGCTTCACCGGGTTGCCGGCGGCGTCCAGCCCGGTCACCCGCGCCCAGTCGGCCCGCCCGGTGGGGAACGATTCGCCGGGCACCGACAGGCAGCCTTCGTCGTCGTCGTCCGGGTCGGGCATGGTCTCCGGGATCTCCGAGGTCTCCAGCACTGGGTTGACCACCACGCCGCGCCGCCGGGCGCTGCCCCGGGACCGGTCGTCGGCACAGTCGTAGACGAAGACCCGCAGGCCCACCCCGATCTGGTTGGCGGCCAGGCCGACACCGTTGGCCGCGTCCATGGTCTGATACAACGTGTCGATCAGGTCGGCGAGGTCGGCCGGCAGCGATCCATCATCGGCAACCGGCACCGGGGCGGTGGGGGTGTGCAGGACGGGATCGCCCACGATCCGGATGGGTGCGACGGCCATGATGGGCCTTAGCTTAAACGGGCGCCGCCGGGCGCCGGTTTCCGTGGCCACATACCTCCCGTTCGTCCGTTGTATCGTTTACCCGAGATCATGGAGTGATGATGGCTGACCAGTTGTCAATCAGTCCGGAAGCCATGATGGCCGCGGCTCAGTTTCTGGCGGATCAGGCCGGCCAGTTGCAGGCGGAGCTTGACACCGTTGTCCGTGACTGGGGCGATTTTTCGTCGACGTGGACCGGCAAAGCGGCGTCGCAATTCCGGCTTCCGTGGGAGGAATGGCATGACGGCGCGAAGAAGGCGACCGCGATCCTGCATGAACGTTCGCAGCTGTTGACCCGCGTGGTGGCTCTGATGGTCGAACACGAGAGCACTGCGGCGCAGGTGCTGAGTTCACTGCCACAGCAGGAGCCGATGTTGTGAGCACCCATCGCGGCCTTCGCGATCCGTCCCGCTGCCTTGGCGAGTTCGATCAGCCGTCGGATGATCCCTGCCAACCGCGTGGCCAACAATGCGGCACGGCCACCGACGACGAACTGACCCCAGACCTCTCCGCCGATGAAGAACAACAGGTCGACCACAACTTCAGTGACGCCGAGTTCGATCGCGGCGTCCGTGAGATCTGAAATCAACTCGTGATGCGCGTCGTCGATTGCGCGGGCGAGGTCGCTGCATGTTGTGCCAAGGTCGCCGCAGGCGTCGACGAAGTCGTTGTCGCTGTCCTTGAGGCTGGTCAGATACGCCGTCGCGGATGGGATCTGATCGGAGTGCTGGGTGTCCAGAGATGTCGAGGCGGTGCCCAGCGAAGTGGCGGCGTTCGCAAAGGCCGAGCCGGTATGGCGCCACAGGGCCGCGGCGGCCCGAAGCTCCGTCGGGTCACCATTCGGCCAGGCGTAGCCGACCGTCTCCTTGATGGAGTTCCACACGGCACCGGCCGGGCCACCGGGCCCGCCCTCGCTCGTCGGCTCCGGCAGCGGCGATGTACGGGGTCACCGTCAACGACGGGGCGCGCTCCACGGGTGGGGGAGCCGGGGGACGACGCCGAGCCGGGTGTGGAGGTCGCGGGGCGCGCTCCACGGGCGGGGGAGCCGGGGTGATCTCTTCACCACTGGCGGCAGCTTCGGCGTCGGCATGGTTGGCACCGTTGGCTTTCACCACGTCAGCGGCGCCACCTGCGAGATCCACCAGGGTGCCACCGGCCTGGATGGTTTGGCGGGCCGGATCGTCGTAGCCAGCGGCGAACTCTCGGCCGGTCTGATCGGAGCCGGCCATCCCGTTGTGGCCGGGGAGGTCTCGGAGGAGGGTGTCCAATGCGGTCTTCATCGCGGACGCGGCACCGTCAACTGTCTGACCTGTCGTAGACCTGCGTATCTACACTTGTCGTCGCCCTCACCCCCGGCCGTCATGCCGCCGCGGCCCTACATAGTACTTGAGTTTCGCAGTTACGGGGCAGCTGTGACGGATGTGATTGAAGTTACTTGAGCGTGTCGGCGTGACCTTGCTGTGACTATGACGAAGCATCGG
>NZ_JBYCLB010000241.1:0-2399 GCF_057473705.1 Mycobacterium sp. TH-M15
CGCCGTCGACGTCCCACTCGGTCTCCATGATCAGCGTGTCGTCGCGGTAGCCGCGCCGGGTCGCCGGGCCGCCGCCGGCCGGTGCGATCCGCCAGTAGCCGGCCGACGCGTCGTGCAGCAGCGCCGCGAAACATGCGCCGGAGTCGAACCGGGGCAGGCATAGCCAGTCGATGCTGCCGTCCCGGCCCAACAGCGCCGCGGTGTGCAGATCACCGAGCAGCGCGTAGTCCTCGATCCGTGCCGCCCCCATCAGCCGGATTCCGGATTACAGCCGGTCCTTGACCGCGGCCGCCAGCCGTGACCCATCCACTTTGCCGGCGGCGATCGCGGTGGCCGCCTTCATCACCAGGCCCATCTGCTTCTGCCCGGGCCGTTCGCCGAGCTCCTCGGCGACCTGGGCCAGCGCCGTGTCGACCACGTCGGCCAGCTCGGCCTCGGTCAGCGGCGTCGGCAAGTACTCGTCGATGATCCGTGCCTCGGCGTGCTCTTCGGCGGCCAGCTCGCCGCGGCCGTTCTCGGTGTAGATCTCGGCGGCGTCCGCCCGCTTCCGGGCCTCCTTGGCCAGCACCTTGAGCACTTCGTCGTCGGAGAGCTCGCGGGCCTGCTTGCCGGAGACCTCCTCGGCTTGGATCGCCGCGAGCAGCATCCGCAACGTCGCGGTGCGCAACTTGTCCTGTGCCTTCATGGCGGCGGTCAGGTCGGCGCGCAACCGGGATTTGAGTTCTGCCATGTCGGGTAACGCTACGCTCGGCTGCCGCGGTGCCCGCAGCGCGGCACGCCGCCGTCGACAATCCCAGCCGACGTCGACAGGTTGGGCCCATGACCGAGAGATCCGGCCGCCGGTGATCTGCAGCCTGCTGTCGACCCGGGGGAAGGCTCGGCGGCCTGTTCGCCGGCACCATGGCGATCAGCGAACGCGGCGCCCGCCCGGAACCGCCGCCGATCATGTCTCCGGGCCTGGCCTGGTGGGCGTCGTCGCTGCAGCTTTCAGCGCTGCCCGGAGACGGCGGCGCTGGCCCGCCAGTTCCGCTCCCGGGAACGACAGCTCGACCCGCGGCCGCGCGATCGATGAGCTACCGGATCGCCGGCCGGGTGTTGACCCAGATATCGCCGCCGCCACCTCTGGGCGCACCGCCATCGCTGGTACTGGCGGCCGTGCTGGGCGAGCGGCACCGGCGCGCACTGGCCCGGGTGCAAGCCGCGTGGCAGCGCGGCGCGCCGGGGCCCGGGCCGGTGGCAGGGCCGCCGACCGTGTCACGTCACCGGCGACAACCGGGCTCGCACCACCAGGCTGGCCCCATGGGTTGCTTATCGATAGTTTCCGATATATCGTCTACATATCGAATAAATGCCGGTTCCTCCGGCCCAGAGAACTAGAGGTAACGAATGAACATCCCTGCCGGTCCGCACGGCGGACCCTTCCAGCACCCACACACCGGCGGTTTCGGCTTCGCCCCGCCGGACCGGCGCAGCCTGCATCAGGCCAAGCGCCAGGCCAAACGTGAACTACTCGGACAGCTGCGCGCCCACGGCGCCGGGTTCGGCGCGGACCTCGGTCCTGGGTTCGGCCCCGGGTTCGGCGGCGGTCCCGGCTTCGGCTTCGGGTTCGGCCCCGGACCGCGTGGCCGGCGGCGTGGACACGACCGTGGCCGGCGCGGTGGCGACGTGCGCGCCGCGATCCTGGCGCTGCTGGCCGAACGGCCGATGCACGGCTACGAGATGATCCGGCAGATAGCCGAGCGCAGCCAGGGCCTATGGCGGCCGAGCCCAGGATCGGTGTACCCGACGCTGCAGCTGCTCGTCGACGAGGGACTGATCGTCGGCAATGAGACGCAGGGCAGCAAACGGCTCTTCGAGTTAACCGAGAGCGGCCGTGCCGCCGCCGAGGAGGTCGAGACGCCGCCGTGGCAGGAGATCACCGAGGACGTCGACCCTGTCCATGCCAGCCTTCGGACGGCGGCCGGCCAGCTGTTCGGCGCGGTCGCGCAGGCCGCGCAGGCCGCTAATTCCGAACAGCAGCAACGCATCGTCGACATCGTGAACCGCGCCCGCCGCGAGGTGTACACGATCCTCGGCGAATCCGACTGAGCTCAGCAGGACTGCAACACCCGG
Organism: Mycobacterium sp. TH-M15; assembly: GCF_057473705.1. NCBI lineage: Bacteria > Bacillati > Actinomycetota > Actinomycetes > Mycobacteriales > Mycobacteriaceae > Mycobacterium > Mycobacterium sp. TH-M15. The sequence continues at coordinate 2,113 of NZ_JBYCLB010000241.1, forward strand.
CGCATCGCGGTCTTCTCGTTGCGTGACACCCACAGGTGGTAGGCCGTCTTCACGGTGATCTGCCGAGCGACGAACTCGCACCGGTAGCCGGTGTTCGGCGGCAGCCACCCGGCCGCATCCCGGAATGCCTTGTCGATGTTTGCTTGCCCGCTGACCGCCAACAGGTTACGCGGGTCGTTGGCGAAGGCGCGGCGGCGGGCAGGCTCCCAGGTGCGAGCGCCTTTGTACCAGGCGTCGGCCAGCGCCACGACATGGTCGATCTGCACGGTCTCCGAGCTCTCCGGCCC
>NZ_JBYCLB010000242.1:0-5697 GCF_057473705.1 Mycobacterium sp. TH-M15
GGCGTGCTGCGCGAGGTGGTCGCGAAGGACACCGGCACACCACGACCCGGGCTGTCGAGCGTCTTCACCCGTTCCCGCTCCACCTTCGGGGTGGACCTGCTGGTGGCGCACACCGACGTCTACCTGGACGGCCAGGTGCACTCCCAGAAGCTGACCGCGCGCGAGATCATCACCGCGTTGCAGGTTCCGTTGGTGGACCCGACCGACGTGGCCGGACCGGTGCTGTCGGCAACCGAGTTGAGCGAACCGGTGCAGACGCTGGATTCGCTGCGCGCGGTGCGGCACGGGGCGCTTGACTCCGACGGCGTCGACCTGTCCGAGTCGGTCGAGTTGCCGCTGATGGAGGTGCGCGCCCTGCTGGACCTGGGCAACGTGACCAAGGCGTCCCGGAAGCTGGAAGACCTGGCCGACCGGGTCGGCTGGCGGTGGCGGTTGATCTGGTTCCGCGGGGAGACCGCGCTGCTCACCGGTGACTACGATTCGGCCAGAAAGGATTTCACCGAGGTGCTGGACATGTTTCCCGGTGAGCTGGCCCCCAAGATGGCGCTGGCCGCGACCGCGGAGCTGGCCGGCACCGCCGACGAGCGACCGTTCTACCAGTCGGTCTGGACCACCGACGACAGCGTGATTTCGGCGGCCTTCGGCCTTGCCCGCGCACTCTCGGTGGAAGGCGACCGCGACGCCGCGGTACGCACCCTTGACGAAGTACCCGCCACCTCACGGCATTTCACCACCGCTCGACTCACCAGCGCGGTCACCTTGTTGTCCGGCCGATCGATGAACGAGGTCAGCGAGGAACAGATCCGCGACGCCGCCCGCCGGGTCGAGGCGCTGCCGGACACCGAGCCGCGGGTGCTGCAGATCCGGGCGCTGGTGCTGGGCGCCGCGATGGACTGGCTCACCGACCACGAGGCCAGCACCAACCACATCCTCGGCTTCCCGTTCACCGAGCACGGGCTGCGGCTCGGTGTCGAAGCCGCACTGCGCAGCCTGGCCCGGCTGGCGCCCACCCAGGCGCACCGCTATGCCCTGGTGGACATGGCCAATGCGGTCCGGCCGGTCTCGACGTTCTGACCGCCCACCTCAGCCGAGCCGGCGCAGCCGCGGTTCCAGGTCGGTCTGGAACAGCCGCAGGAACCGCAGTTGGTCGTGCCCGGGCGCGTGGAACACCAGGTGGTTCAGACCCCACTCCACGTACTGGCCGACCTGCTCGACGGCCTGGTCGGGGTCGGATGCGACGATCCAGCGCTTGGCGATCTGCTCGATCGGCAGCGCGTCGGCGGCCCGCTCCATCTCGATCGGGTCGTCGATGTCGTGTTTCTGCTCGGCGGTCAGGCTCAGTGGCGCCCAGAACCGGGTGTTGTTCAGCGCCAGCTCCGGGTCCGGGTCGTAGGAGATCTTGATCTCGATCATCTTGTCGACGGTGTCGACGTCGCGGCCGGCCGCCGCGGCCCCCTCTCGGACGGCGGGCATCAGCTTCTCGGTGTAGAGCTCGGCGCCCTTGCCCGAGGGGCAGATGAAGCCGTCACCGGACCGGCCGGCGTATTTGGCCACCGCCGGGCCACCGGCCGCGACGTACACCGGCACCCCGCCGTCGGGGACGTCGTAGATCGACGCGCCCTTGAGCCGGTAGTACTCGCCGTCGAAGTCGACCCGGTCGCCGGCCCACAGTTCGCGCATCAGCCGCACCGACTCACGCAGCCGGGCGAACCGCTCCTTGAACGCCGGCCACTCACCGGTGAAGCCGGTGGCGATCTCGTTGAGCGCCTCCCCGGTGCCCACCCCGAGGAAGACTCGGCCTGGGTACAGACACCCCATGGTGGCGAACGCCTGGGCGATGACCGCCGGGTTGTACCGGAACGTCGGGGTCAGCACCGAGGTCCCCAGCCGGATCCGCTCGGTGCGTTCGCCGACCGCGGCCAGCCAGGCCAGCGAGAACGGCGCGTGCCCGCCCTGGTGTCGCCACGGCTGGAAGTGGTCGCTGACGGTGGCGCTGTCCATGCCGTGCGCCTCGGCGGCGACGGCCAGTTCGACGAGTTCGCGCGGCCCGAATTGCTCGGCGGATGCCTTGTACCCCAGTCTCAGTTCGGCCATTCTCCTTTTCTACCCTCCCGCCCAGTTTCTAGACTCACGGGCATGGCGGAGCGGCTGGTCGAGCTCGTCCCGGTCACCGATCGGGTGCATCTGGCAAGGGGCGAGGCGGTGAACTGGTTGCTGGTCACCGGCGACACCGGAATCACCCTGATCGACGCCGGGTATCCCGGTGACCGCACCGATGTGCTGGCATCGCTGGGGGCACTGGGCTATCACGCCGACGACGTGCGCGCCGTGTTGCTCACCCATGCCCACGTCGACCACCTCGGTGCGGCCGTCTGGTTGGCGAAAACCCACGGCACACCGGTGTATTGCCATCCCGACGAGGTCGGCCACGCCCGGCGCGACTACCTGGAGCAGGCGTCGCCGCTGGCGGTCGCCGGCCAGCTGTGGCGGCCCAGCTGGGCGATCTGGAGCGCACACGTGGTGCGCAACGGCGGACTGAACCGCGAGGGCGTGCCGAGCGCCCAACCGCTCACCGCGGCGGTCGCCGCCGGCCTACCCGGCGGGCCGGTCGCGGTGCCCACCCCCGGGCACACCCGCGGGCACTGCTCGTATCTGGTCGACGGGGTGCTGGCCAGCGGCGACGCCCTGGTCACCGGCCATCCGGTGCTACCCCGACGCGGGCCGCAGCTGCTGCCCGCGTTGTTCAGCCACGACCAGGCCGCCGCGCTGCGCAGCCTGAAGGCGCTGGCGGTGCTGGACGCCGAGATCCTGGCACCCGGGCACGGCGACCTGTGGCGCGGCCCGATCGCCGAGGCCGTCGAGGCGGCCGTCCGCAGGTAGGTTAGGGCGCTTTAGCCACCGGGCGAATCGACGCGCTGTTCGCGACCCCCACGGCCTACAGCCGAGCCACATCGGTTCGCTTGCCCGTACTGGTCGCCACCGGACCGGTGGGCCGCCGCACGTACCGACGCCAGGTCAGGATCGAGGCCACCAGATAGGACACCAGGAAGACCCAGTACGCCGAGGTCTCCGACCCGGTCGCGGCGTAGGACTGCCGCAGCGCCAGGTTGATCCCGACGCCGCCGAAGGCACCCACCGCCGACGCGAACCCGATCAGCGCGCCGGCGTGGGTGCGCGCCCAGTCCCGGCGACCGGCCTCACCCAGCGGCAGCGATCGGCTGCGTGCCTCGAATACCGCCGGGATCAGCTTGAACACCGACCCGTTGCCCGCCCCGGACAGGACGAACAGCGCGATGAAGCCGACCACGTAGCCGACCATGGTGAGCGCGTCCGGACCACCGTGGCTGGGGTCGGCCACGTGCAGGTGGTCGTCGTGAGTGCTCAACGCCACCAGCAGGCCGGCGGCGGCGATCATCCCGGTGAGCACCGCCAGGGTGACCCGACCGCCACCGACCCGGTCGGCCAGCTTGCCGCCGGCGATGCGGGTCAGCGAGCCGAGTAGCGGTCCGACGAACGCGACCTGCAAGGTGTGCAGCGACGCCTGCGCGGGGCTCTGGCCGGCGTGCTCGAAGTTGACGTGCAGCACCTGGCCGAAGGCGAAGACGAACCCGATGAACGACCCGAACGTGCAGGTGTACAGCACGGTGATCGCCCAGGTGTCGGAGACCGACAGGATGGATCGGACGTGGTTCACCTCGATGCGGTGGTCCAGGTTGTCCATCAGCAACGCGGCCGCGATCGCGACGATGGCCAGCAGCAGCAGGTAGAACGCGCAGACCCAATACGGTTGCCGATTACCGGCCACCGCCAGCACCACCAGGCCGACGACCTGTACCATCGCCACCCCGAGGTTGCCCAGGCCGGCGTTGACACCCAACGCCCAGCCCTTGAGCCGCTGCGGGTAGAACGCGTTCATATTGGCCAGCGAGGCCGCGTAATTTCCGCCGCCCAAACCGGTCAGCGCCGCGCAGGCCATGAACATCCACAACGGCAGACCGGGTTTTGCCAGCAGCACGATGGTGCCCACGGTCGGGATCAGCAACACCAGCGCGGAGAAAACCGTCCAGTTCCGGCCGCCGAACTTCGCGACGCCCAGCGTGTACGGGATTCGGACACAGCCGCCGACCAGCGTCGCGGTGGCACCCAGCAACAGCTTGTCGCCGGCGGTGAAGCCGTACACGGCCTGCGGCATGAACAACGCCAACACCGACCACAGCGACCAGATCGAGAACGCGACATGGTCACCGGCGACGGTACAGATCAGGTTGCGCCGGGCGATCGCCTTGTTCCCCGCCTCCCAGGCGGCGACGTCCTCGGGATTCCAGTCGACGATCCGATGCGTGCGAACCATCCGGCCTCCGAGTGCTCACGACCACCGCGCCTTGGCGGCGGGAACCACCGGGCGAGGCTATAGGGGCTCCCTGGGTGTCAGCGTTGGGAAAGCTGTGAAAACCTGTGAGCGCCGTCAGCCCTGGACCCGGCGCGCACCACGCTGTCACCCGGCAGCGGACGCCGCCGGGGAGACCGCGCGCTTCTCCGCGATGACCAGCAGGTACTCCCAGTGCATGACACCCTCGCTCAGGTGCCGACCGGCGAGCTCGACGAGCTGGCTGTCCAGGGTGGCCGCCAGCACTCGGTCGGCACCGATGGCACGATAGGCGTCGATCGTCGGGCCGTAGTGGTTCTTGAAATAGTCACGCACCGCCTCGGCGCGGTCGAACGTGTCCACCCGCAGCATGCACCGCCGGGTCGCGATGCGGCTGACCCGGGCGCCGAACAGCCCGCCGACGTAGTCGTCGCGGCCCCACAACGCCGCTGGCGGGACGCCGGGCGCCAAGGTGGGCCGGTAGGGCCTGATCAGCGCCAGCAGCTGCCCGAAGAACCCTTCGGGGGTCCAATTGGCCAGTGCGATCGTCCCGCCGGGTCGGCACACCCGAATCAGCTCGTCGGCCGCGACCCGGTGACCCGGAGCGAACATCACGCCGATCCCGGAGATCACGGCGTCGAACTCGTCGTCGTCGAACGGCAGCGCCTGCGCGTCGGCTTCCCGCCACTCCAACCGGACGACGTGTTCTGCGGCACGAAGTTGAGACCGGCGCAACAGTTCCGGAGTCAGATCGGTGGATACGACCGACGCGCCGGTCATCGCGGCCGGGATCGAGATGTTGCCGGATCCGGCTGCGACGTCGAGGACGCGATCGCCCTCGCCGATCCCGCTGGCGGCGACCAACGCCGGGCCGATCGGAGCCATCACCTGCTCGGCCATCAGCGCGTAGTCGCCCATCGCCCACATCGCTCGGTGGGCGGCTGCGGCGGTGTTGTCTTCGGTTGGGATATCGACGGTCATCCAGGCCTCCTGAGACGAAACGGCCGGCGGCGTCGGCCCGGCTGCCCCGCGGCCACCGGTTGTCTTCGCCACCGACAAGATTAATGCCTATGTATATAGTCCTACCTCGCAATAATCGTGGCTCGCAATACTAACCGCCTGCTAGAGTTCTGTGGATAGCCTGCGCACGGGGTTCAACAGGCGGCCGGGCGGAGACGGGGTCCGATCATGCCCGACGCAGTCGGCACCGACGACGAATCGACGGACTCGATCACCGACGCCTTGCTCACCGCGTCACGTCTGCTGGTGGCGATATCCGCCCGGTCGATCGCCCTGGTCGACGAGCTCATCACGATCCCGCAGTTTCGAAC
>NZ_JBYCLB010000243.1:0-2284 GCF_057473705.1 Mycobacterium sp. TH-M15
GCACCGAGCCGCTGCAGACCAGTACGTCTCCGTCGCAGACCACCACCGAGCCGCCGGCGGCCACCACGACAACGGTGGTCACGACCACCAGCGCACCGCAGCCCCAGACCACCACCGCGGCACCGCCGCCGGTCAGCGCCGCCGCGACCACGGTGCCGATGACAACGGAGTACCTGACCATCCCGCTGGTGCCGATTCCGATTCCGATTCCGATTCCGGTGCCGGCCGGATAGCGGTGTGCGCGGCCGACGTCGGGCGGGCAGACTGGAGCGGTCGGTGACCGGCGGCCGGAAGGAGCAGCGATGGGTGGCGCATTCGGGTTCGACCCCGAGGACTTCGACCGGGTAATCCGGGAGGCCGGTGAGGGACTGCGTGACGCGCTGAACCAGATCGGCCACTTCTTCGAGATGCCGGGCGACCGGGCGGGCTGGGGCGCGCTCTTCGAGGGTCTGGCCCGCCGAACCGCGCCCGGCCCGGCTACCGCCGGTGAGGCCGGTGAGGGTGTCTGGGCGATCTACCTGGTGGGCGACGACGGCAACGCGCGCGTCGAACAGGTCTTCGCGACCGAGATCGACGCCTTGCGGGCCAACCGGCACAACACCGACCCACTGCGCAAGGTGCGTTTTCTGCCGTATGGGATCGCGGTCAGTGTGCTCGACGACGCCGACGAGGCCTCGGATACGACGTAACCGCCCGTGTCCCAGATCACTGGGACAGCTGTGACTGGTGAGCAGTCGCGTGGCGGCAACCGGCTGTCGCATGGTTCTATTCGATGTGTGCCGGAGATGAATCGTCGAAAAGCGATGTTGATGATGGGCGTCGGCGCCGTGGCGGCGACGTCTCCGCTCGCCAAGGCCGCCGAAGCCGTGGCCGACCCGGCGCCGCTACCAGCCGGTAGCGCCGGCACTGGTGGGTACATCTTCCGCGACGAATTCGACGGCCCGGCCGGCTCGTCTCCGGACCGGTCGAAGTGGACCATCTCCAACTTCCGCACGCCGATCAAGAACCCGACCGGGTTCGACCGGCCGGAGTTCTGGTACCAGTACCGGGACAGTCGGCAGAACGTCTTCCTAGACGGCAACTCCAACCTGGTCATCCGGGGCACCAGGGACGGGAACACCTACCACGGTGGCCTGTTGCACGGGAATTTCCGCGGCGGGATCAACACCACCTGGGAGGCCCGGATCAAGCTGAACTGCCAGACCGCGGGGTGCTGGCCCGGTTGGTGGCTCTCCAACGACGACCCGGGCCGCAGCGGCGAGATCGACCTGATGGAGTGGTACGGCAACGGCGACTGGCCGTCGGGGACCACCGTGCACGCCAACCCCTGGGGCACCGCCTTCGAGACGCACCCGATCCCGGTGGACGGCAACTGGCACAACTGGCGGGTCACCTGGGATCAGAGTGGAATGTACTTCTGGCAGGACTATGTCGAGGGCATGCAGCCGTATTTCACCGTCCCGGCGACCGGCATCGAGAACCTGGACGAGCCGATCCGGGAGTGGCCGTTCAACGACCCCGGCTACACCGTCTTCCCGATCCTGAACCTGGCGATCGGCGGCTCCGGCGGCGGTGACCCGGCGGGCGGCGCCTATCCGGCGGACATGCTGGTCGACTGGGTTCGCGTTTTCTGAAACCCCGCGAGGCGGCGCGTCGTTTATGAGGCGACTATGTGGAAATTCTCAGATCCTGACTCGGATTGCTGCAGCTGGGCCGGCTCGCGCCTAGGGTGCTCTGCGTGAGACGGCACAGCTCGGCCACCGGCCTGCGGTGGTCGTTGTTAGCGACGATGATCGGTGCCGGTGCTACCGCGTTCGTCGTCTCCGGCGGCGGCCCGCAACCGCGAGTGAGTCCGGCCCCCGGCGATCCGGTCGCCGGCGGCGCCAAAGTGGTGGCGGCCGCCCATTCGGAGATGGTGATGATTCCCGGGCGAGCTTCGCGCACGGTGTGGCGGATCATCGAGCCGCCGAAGGCGTTGCCGGTCGGGGTCGCCCCGGAGCAGGGTCTGCAGGTACGGACCATCCTGGTGGCCCGCTGCATCAGCGCGGAATTCCCGGAGATCCACCAGATCGGCGGGGTTCGCCCGGATGCGCTGCGCTGGCATCCCGACGGCCTGGCGGTGGATGTGATGATCCCGGACCCGGGCAGCGCCGAAGGCATCGCCCTCGGTGACCGGATCGTCGCGTTCGCGTTGGAGAACGCCGAGCGGTTCGGGCTGCAGGACGCGATCTGGCGCGGCGTCTACTACACGCCCGGCGGGCCGAGCGGCAGTGGTTACGGGCAC
>NZ_JBYCLB010000244.1:0-7741 GCF_057473705.1 Mycobacterium sp. TH-M15
GGCCAGCGCCGGCCAGGCGGCCGCCGTCGGTGAGCTGTCGGTGCCGTCGGCCTGGTCCGCGGCCGCCCCGGCGGCCGGTGCCGCCACCCCGGCGACGCTCACCGGCGCCGGCTGGGAAGCGGCCGGGGAGGAAGCCGGTTCGATGACGACGCTGCCGGGCGGGCTGCCGTCGGTGGCTTCGGCCAATCGCGGCGGCTACGGCTTCGGCACCCCGCGCTACGGGTTCAAGCCGACGGTGATGGGCCGACCGGTGGTGGCCGGCTGACCGAGGCTGCCGTCAAGAAACCGTAAACGGCGAATCATTCACCGCCACACTGGAGTAGCGTTGCCAGTCTGGTTAACGGGGCCGGCGGCCCTACGCACGCACGTACTGGAGGGCGTCGGTGTCGATCGTGGCCTATCTGTTGTTGACGGGGTTGCTCTTCGGCCTGCTTGGCGTCGCGGTGAATCTGGTCGAGCGACTGTGAGCCTCGACAACGCCGTCGGTCTTGCACTAACCGCGGCGATCACCGCGCTGCTGGTGGCCGCGCTGCTGTTTCCGGAGAGGTTCTAGGTGAGCAGCACCGCGGCCGGGATTCTCTTCACCGGATCACTCGTCGTCGCCCTCGCCGTCGTCCACGCGCCGCTGGGCGACTACATGTATCGGGTGTACCGCTCCGACAAGCACTCCCGCAGTGAGCGGTTCATCTACCGGCTGATCGGCGCCGCACCGGAGGTGGAACAAGGCTGGGCCGGCTATGCGCGCAGCGCGCTGGCTTTCTCGGCGGTGGGCATCCTGGTGCTGTTCCTCCTGCAACTGCTACAGAACCGGCTGCCGCTAGCCGCGATCGACCCGAACACGCCGATGACGGCGCCGTTGGCGTGGAACACCGCCGTCAGCTTCGTCACCAACACCAACTGGCAGGCCTACAGCGGAGAATCGACGCAGGGGAACCTGGTTCAGATGGCGGGTTTGGCGGTGCAGAACTTCGTGTCCGCCGCGGTCGGCATGGCGGTCGCGATCGCGTTCGTCCGCGGATTCGTCCGCCGACGCACCGGTGAACTCGGCAACTTCTGGGTTGACCTGGTCCGCGGCACGCTGCGCATCCTGCTGCCGATCGCGGTGGTCGGCGCGGTGGTGCTGGTCGCCGGCGGGGTGATCCAGAACTTCCACGGACACCAGGTGCTGTCCACGGTGGCCGGCGCGTCACAGGTGATGACCGACGGCCCGGTCGCCAGCCAGGAGGTGATCAAACTACTGGGCACCAACGGCGGCGGCTTCTACGGCGCCAATTCCGCGCACCCGTTCGAGAACCCGACCGGATGGACGAACTGGGTGGAAATCTTCCTCATCACGATGATCAGCTTCTCGTTGCCCCGCACCTTCGGCCGCATGGTGGGCAGCAAGAAGCAGGGGTACGCGATCGTCGCGGTCATGGCGACCCTCGCCATGCTCAGTCTCAGTCTGATCGGCCTTTTCCAGCTCCAGCACCACGGCACGGTGCCGACGGCGGTGGGGGCCGCGACCGAGGGCATCGAGCAGCGCCTGGGGGTTGCGAATTCGGCTGTTTTCGCCGACGCCACCACGCTGACCTCGACCGGCGCCGTCGATTCGACCCATGACTCCTACACCAGCCTGGGCGGCTTGATCACGTTGTTCAACATGCAGCTCGGTGAAGTCGCTCCCGGTGGCGTCGGATCCGGCCTGTACGGCTTGCTGATTCTCGCTGTGATCACCGTGTTCGTGGCGGGACTGATGGTCGGTCGCACCCCGGAGTATTTGGGGAAGAAGATCACCCCGCGCGAGATCAAGCTGGCCGCAAGCTATTTCCTGGTAACGCCGATCGTCGTGCTGGTCGGCACCGCCACCACGGTCGCGTTACCCGGAATGCGCGCCGACCTGGGGAACACCGGGCCACACGGGTTGTCCGAGGTGTTGTATGCATTCACCTCGGCAGCCAACAACAACGGCTCCGCTTTCGCCGGCCTGAACGCCAATACCGTCTGGTACAACACCGCGCTCGGCGTAGCCATGATCGTGGGCCGGTTCGTGCCGATGATCCTTGCGCTGGCGCTGGCCGGTTCGCTTGCCGGGCAAGGCAGAACACCGGAATCGATCGGAACCCTGCCCACCCACCGGCTGCAGTTCGTCGGCCTGGTGGTCGGCGTAACACTCATCCTGGTCTCGCTCACGTTCCTACCCGCGCTGGCACTCGGGCCACTCGCCGAGGGAGTGCATTGACATGACGTTCCCGGCGACAAAACCCGCCCAGATCGGCCGCACCTCGGCTACCCGGGTGCAGGGCGGGCTGTTCGATCCCCGGACGCTGCTGAGCTCGCTGCCGCAGGCATTGCGCAAGTTGGATCCGCGCACCCTGTGGCGCAACCCGGTGATGTTCATCGTCGAGATCGGAGCGGCGTGGTCGACCGTGCTGTCGATCGGCTCCCCCAGCTGGTTCGGCTGGCTCACCGTGTCGTTCCTGTGGTTAACCGTGCTGCTGGCGAACCTGGCCGAGGCGGTCGCCGAGGGACGCGGCAAAGCGCAAGCCGACACACTGCGCAAATCCAAGGCCGACACCCTCGCTCGCCGCCTGAACGGATGGTCGCCCGCGAGCCCCGGGGGCGCCGTCACCGAGGATGAGATTCCAGCGCCGCAGCTGCGGCAAGGAGACATCGTCGTGGTGCAGGCAGGCCAGACCATCCCCGGCGACGGCGACGTGGTGGAAGGCATTGCTTCGGTGGACGAATCGGCGATCACCGGTGAATCCGCCCCGGTCATCCGGGAATCCGGCGGTGACCGGTCCTCGGTGACCGGCGGGACAACGGTGCTCTCCGATCGCATCGTGGTCCGGATCACCCAGCAGCCCGGCCGCAGTTTCGTCGACCGGATGATCGCGCTGGTCGAGGGGGCCAACCGACAGAAGACGCCGAACGAGATCGCCCTGAACATTCTGCTGGCCGCGTTGACCATGATCTTCGTCGTGTCCGTGGCCACGCTGCAGCCGCTGGTGATCTACTCCAAGTCCAACAGCCCCGGTGTGCCGAACACCGTCGCGCTCAACGCCGACGGTGTCACCGGCATCGTCTTGGTCGCGCTGCTGGTCTGCCTCATCCCCACCACCATCGGCGCGCTGCTGTCGGCGATCGGCATCGCCGGGATGGACCGGATGGTGCAGCGCAACGTGTTGGCGATGTCCGGGCGCGCCGTCGAAGCCGCCGGCGACGTGAACACCCTGTTGCTGGACAAGACCGGAACGATCACGTTGGGAAACCGGCAGGCATCGGAGTTCATCCCGGTCGCCGGCGTAACCGCCGCGGAGCTTGCCGACGTCGCACAGCTTTCCAGCCTGGCCGACGAAACCCCCGAGGGCCGCTCGGTCGTGGTCTACGCCAAACAGGCGTACGGGTTACGAGAACGCTCAGCCGGCGAACTGTCGCACGCGTCCTGGGTCGGTTTCACCGCGACCACCCGGATGTCCGGCGTGGACGTGGACGGGCGGCAGCTGCGTAAGGGTGCGGCCAGTGCGGTTGCCGACTGGGTACGTCGCCAAGGCGGTACGGTCCCGGTCGAACTCGGACAGATCGTCGACGGCATCAGCTCTGCGGGCGGAACCCCGCTGGTGGTGGCCGAGGGGTCCAGCGGCTCCAGCCAAGCTCGGGTGCTGGGCGTCATCTACCTCAAAGACGTCGTCAAGCAGGGAATGCGGGACCGATTCGACGCGATGCGCCGGATGGGCATCCGGACGGTGATGATCACGGGCGACAATCCGTTGACCGCCAGGGCAATCGCCGAGGAGGCCGGGGTCGACGACTTCCTGGCGGAGGCCACCCCGGAGGACAAGCTCGCCCTCATCCGACGGGAGCAGCAAAACGGCCGGCTGGTCGCGATGACCGGCGACGGCACCAACGACGCGCCAGCGCTGGCCCAGGCAGATGTCGGGGTCGCGATGAACACCGGTACCACAGCGGCCAAAGAGGCCGGCAACATGGTGGACCTGGACTCCGACCCGACCAGCCTGATCGAGATCGTCGAGATCGGAAAGCAGCTGCTGATCACCCGCGGCGCGCTGACGACGTTCTCCATCGCCAACGACATCGCCAAGTATTTCGCCATCATCCCGCCGTTGTTCGCAGTGCTCTTCCCCGGCCTGCAACTGCTCAACGTCATGCGGCTGCACAGCCCGCAGTCGGGAATCCTGTCGGCGGTGATCTTCAACACGCTCATCATCGCCGCACTGATTCCGTTGGCGCTGAGGGGAGTTCGCTACACACCGACCAGCGCGTCGAAACTGCTCGCCCGAAACCTCTACGTCTACGGCCTAGGCGGGATTGCCGCCCCGTTTGTCGGGATCAAGCTCATCGACATGATCGTCCAACTACTTCCCGGGATGTCGTGACGTGAAACTCGCCGACCTGGTTCGTCAGCACGTGGCCGCACTGCGTGCGCTGGCGGTCTTCACTGTGATCCTGGGCGTTGGCTACCCGGTGTTGATCTGGCTGGTGGCCCAGACTCCGGGACTGCGGTCTCGTGCCGACGGATCGATCATCGCCGTCGACGGTGCGCCGCGCGGCAGCCGGCTGATCGGCCAGGCATTCACCGACGACCGCGGGCGCCCGCTGCCGCAGTACTTTCAGAGCCGGCCGTCGGTGGGCGGCTACGACCCGACAGCGACCGGTGGCAGCAACCTCGGGCCGGAGAGCATCGTCGACACCCCGGCCGATCCGGCCAAACTGGCCGGCGGCGCCGACCCGGGCGCCGCCCGATTCCGGGCCAGCCTACTCACCCAGGTCTGCGCCCGCAGCCTCTCGATCGGGCGACTCGAGGGGGTGGACGGCGCACGCCCCTTCTGCGCCGGCAGCGGGGTCGGGGCGGTGCTGTCGGTGATCGGCCCCCGGGGCCGGGACGGCGCCGTCACTCACCCGGTCCGGGTGGTCAGCGTGAACGAGCCCTGCACCGCGACCGGGAGACCGTTCCTGACCAGCTACCTCGGCGTTCCGGTGGAATGCGCACAGTTCGGCGAGGACTACGCGGTCGGCCAGATCGTGCCGATCCGCGGCAGCGCCCCGAGCGATCCGCCGGTTCCCGCCGACGCGGTGACCGCCAGCGCCAGCGGTCTGGATCCGGACATATCACCGGCGTACGCCGAGATTCAGGTCGCCCGGGTGGCCAGGGCTCGGCGGATCACCGTGGACCAAGTGCGGGACGTGGTGCGCAGCCATCGACGCGGCCGCGAACTCGGGTTCCTCGGCGCGGCGCGGGTGAACGTGCTCGCGCTCAACCTCGAACTCGACCGGCTTTATCCCGTCATCAGCTGATCCGCTGATAGATGATGGTGCGGTGAGCGTCGGGGACCAGCCGCGTAAACGCGGGGAGTTGCGCATCTATCTGGGTGCGGCGCCGGGGGTCGGCAAGACCTACGCGATGCTCGGTGAGGCACACCGACGATTGGAACGGGGCACCGACCTGGTGGCCGCTGTCATCGAGACACACGGCCGCCGGAGAACCGCGGAATTGGCCGACGGCATCGACGTGATCCCGCCCCGGTACGTCAGCTACCGGGGCCGTCGTTTTCCCGAACTCGACGTCGACGCGGTGCTGGCGCGGAACCCGCAGGTGGTGCTGGTCGACGAGCTCGCGCACACCAACACGCCGGGCAGCACCAACAAGAAACGGTGGCAGGACATCGAGCAGCTACTGGACGCCGGCATCACGGTGATCTCCACCGTCAACATTCAGCATCTGGAGAGCCTCAACGACGTCGTCGCGCAGATCACCGGGGTGGTCCAACGGGAAACGGTGCCGGATTCGGTGGTCCGACAGGCGTCCCAGGTCGAACTCATCGATATCGCGCCGGAGGCGCTGCGGCGCAGACTTTCCCACGGCAACGTCTATAAGCCCGAGAAGGTCGACGCGGCGTTGTCCAACTACTTCCGAAGCGGAAACCTCACCGCGTTGCGAGAGTTGGCGCTGTTGTGGCTGGCCGACCAGGTCGACGCGGCACTCACCAAATACCGTGCCGACAAGAAGATCACCGAGCCGTGGGAGGCCCGTGAGCGGGTCGTCGTCGCGGTCACCGGAGGCGCGGAATCGGAGACCCTGGTACGGCGGGCATCACGGATCGCGTCGAAGTCGAGCGCCGAACTGATGGTGGTGCATGTCCTGCGCAACGACGGACTGGCCAACATATCGCCGGTCCGAATGACCCGACTCCGCGAGCTGGCGAGCAGCCTCGGCGCTTCGCTGCACACCGTGGTCGGTGACGACGTGCCCACCGCCCTGCTCGATTTCGCCCGCAACGTCAACGCCACCCAACTGGTGATCGGCACTTCTCGGCGTTCCCGGTGGACTTACGTCTTCGACGAGGGCGTCGGTGCGGCGGTTGTGCAGCAGTCCGGCAAGATCGACATCCACATCGTGACTCACGAGGAAGCCAAACGGCGTTTCCTTCGCGCAGTCTCCATCGCACCACGAGAACGGCGCGCCGCATCCTGGCTGGCCGCGCTCATCATCCCGCCGTCCATCGCGGCATGCGCGGTGGCGCTGCTCGACCCGTATCTGGACACCGGCGGGGTGACCGCGGTGTTCTTCGTCGGGGTGCTGGCCGTCGGACTGCTCGGTGGTGTTGCGCCGGCGGCGATCTCCGCCGCGCTCTCCGGCTTGCTTCTGAACTACTACCTGACCACGCCCCGCCACAGCTTCACGATCCAGGAACCCGACGCGGCCGTCACCGAGATCGTCCTGCTGGTCGTCGCGGTCGCCGTCGCGGTTCTGGTGGATTACGCCGCGAACCGAGCCCGGGAAGCGGGCCGGGCATCCCAGGAGGCCGAGCTCCTCACCCTGTTCGCCGGGTCGGTGCTGCGCGGCGCAGATCTGGAGGCACTTCTGGAACGAGTGCGGGAAACCTATTCGCAGCGCGCGGTCAGCATCCTGCGCGAACACACCGATGCGGGCGCGGAGCGGGCCGAGGTCGTCGCGTCGGTCGGTGAGAATCCCTGCGCCACGGTGGACTCCGCCGACACCGCCATCGACGTCGGCGACGACGAGTTCTGGATGCTGCTGGCCGGCCGACGGTTGACCGCCCGTGACCGCAGGGTGCTCTCGGCGGTGGCAAAGCTCGGCGCCGGCCTGGTGAAACAGGCGGAGCTGGCCGAGGAGGCCGGCCGGGCCGAAGCTGTGATGCAGGCTGACGAACTGCGCCGTTCACTGCTGTCGGCGGTCAGCCACGACCTGCGCACCCCGCTGGCGGGCGCCAAGGCGGCGGTGTCCAGCCTGCGCGCCAGTGACGTCCACTTCTCCCCGGATGACACCGCTGAGCTGCTCGCCACCGTGGAGGAGTCGATCGATCAGCTGACCGCACTGGTGGGTAACCTACTCGACTCGTCCCGGCTGGCCGCGGGGGTGGTCCGTCCCAGGCTGACCAAGGTCTATCTGGAGGAGGCGGTGCAGCGTGCCTTGGTGAGCATCGGCGACCGCAGTACGGCGTTCGGTCGTGGCAGCATCGCGCAGGTCAAGGTTGACGTGGGCTCGACGGTCGCGCTGGCCGATGCCGGATTGCTGGAACGGGTGCTGGCGAACCTGGTCGACAACGCGTTGCGGTACGCCCCGAACAGCGTGGTGCGGGTGACCGCGACCCGGGCCGGTGACCGGGTGCTGGTCAATGTCGCCGACGACGGTCGCGGGCTGCCCCCGGGAAGCGAGGATCACCTGTTCGAGCCGTTCCAACGCCTCGGCGACCGGGACAACGTCGGCGGTGTCGGCCTC
>NZ_JBYCLB010000245.1:0-6540 GCF_057473705.1 Mycobacterium sp. TH-M15
CCGGCGCCGTCGTCCTGGGGCGCCCGGCGCGGCTGCGTCCGTCGCGCCCCCGGACCGAAGCCGGTTCGAGGTCGCGGACGGCACGCCACCGGCCGGGGGTGCCGCCCGGTGGCGTGCCGTCGTCGACCAATAACCTCGGGGGGACCGAACCCGGTAGAGGAGCAGCCATGGATTTCACCACGATCCGCCACCAGGTCGAAGACGGCATCCTCACCGTCCACCTGGACCGACCGGAGAACCTCAACGCGTTCACCGTGCCGATGGCCGAGGAACTGGAACGCACCTTCGCCGAGGTCAACGACGACGACGCGATCCGGGCGGTGATCGTCACCGGCTCCGGCCGGGCGTTCTGCGCCGGGATGGACTTGTCGAGTTCCGGCAACGTGTTCGGCCTCGACGAGTCGAAGTCGCCGACGCTGGCCGACATGGCCGTCCTCGACGATCCGGAGTTGGCCAGGGTGCGCGACACCGGCGGGCGGGTGACGCTGGCGATCTACGGCTGCCGCAAACCGGTGATCGCTGCGGTCAACGGGCCCGCGGTCGGGATCGGCGCCACCATGATGCTGGCGATGGACGCCCGGCTGTTCTCGACCAAGGCGCGGTTCGGTCTGGTGTTCGGGAAGCTGGGCATCACCGCGGAAGCCTGCTCGACGTGGTTCCTGCCCCGCATCGTCGGTGTGCCAACAGCTTTGGACCTGCTCTACCGCGCCGACATCCTCGACGCCGAGACGGCCCGCAGGTGCGGCCTCGCCCGGTCCGTCCACGAACCCGATCACCTGCTGGCCGAGGCCCGGGCGCTGGCGGACGCCTGGACCAAGGGCCGCTCCGCGGTGTCGTTCGCGCTGATGCGCCAGATGCTCTACCGCAACTCCGCGCAGCCCGACCCGGTGCAGGCGCACCGGGTGGACTCCCTGGCGATGTTTTACACCAGCATCGGCGACGGCGCCGACGGAGTGCGCGCCTTCCTGGAAAAGCGCGAACCGCGATTCACCTCGCGGGCGTCGGCGATGCCGCCGTTCTACGACGAGTGGGTCTCACCCCCGGGATCAACCTGAGGACGCCTCGGCTTCGACGTGCACCGGAAGGTCGTCGTCCCACGGCTGACGGCTCACCATGTCGGCCACGTTGACATAGCCGCGTTCGAATTCGCCGGTGGCCGCATCCACCAGCCGGTAGTCCTGGGTCTGGTGCTGGATCGGCTGGGCGTCGAGTAGCACCACCCGCACCTCACCGGGCTCGAATCCGCAGCGCCGCTGCAGCGCGGCGATCAGCTGCTCGTTGTGCATGTGCCCGTCGCCGAAGTTCCAGCCGATCGCGGTGGAACAGATCCGCTCGCCGTCGGTGAGGGTGTAGTCGTCCTCGTTCTGGCCGGCCATCGCCCGGTGCGCCAGGGTGAACAGCGCGCGGCCGTGGGTGTTGAACCCGCGGAACGCATACCCCATGTAGATCGGGATCTGCGCGGCCTCCTTGCTGCCGTAGAACCGCTCCAGCTGGGCGGCGGGCATGCTGGCGATCGCCACGATGCCGTCGGTGATCTTCTCGGCGGCCGACGGCTTGATGCACCACAGGGTGGTGTCCCAGTTGCCGGCGTAGTAGCGCATCCCGGCCAGGAACGACACCTTGCGCGGGAACAGATTTCCCAGCACGACAGTGCCCGCACTGAGCGCGAACAGGGCCGCGACCGGTAGCGGGTGCCGCACGTCGCTCAGCCCGGCTCCGGCGTGCCCGACGAACAGCGCCAGCACGCCGAAGATCATGAACACGTTCCACTCCAGCGGCACCCCCATCGGGATCGCCGCCAGGATGCCCAGGTGGAAACAGACCATGACGACGGCCGCGATCGCGGTCGGCCGCCCGCCATGGCTGACGAACAGCAGCAGCGGCACCAACATCTCAATGGCGGTGCTGAGGTGCGCCAGCACCGTCGACGGCCGACCGGGGCGAAGGTCGTCGGGGAAGTTGTTGAAGAAGCGTCGTTTGACCGCCCTGGGCCGGATCAGCGGATTGTTGGACATCATCGTGGAGATCACGAACGGGAAATGCCGGTTGAGCTTCGAGGTGGCCGCGCCCGTCCAGATCACCAGGAAGATCGCCTTGGCGGCGACGATCGTGTCCACCCCGCCGATCAGGAACGCCGCGGCGAGCGGGGCGTAGACCTCGCCGCGGGCGGCCAGGAAGATCACCTTGTCCCGCAGCCCGGCCGCCACCAGGATGGCCAGGACGGTGCCGATCTGCCAGCCGGGCAGCACCCCGACCGTGGTGTGCAGTTCGGGGATCGGCCCGGTGCCGTCGGTGACCAACGCCCAGCCGATCACCGCCAGCAGCGCCGCGTAGAGCAGCACGTCGACCCGAGTCCGGGTGTCCCCGGCCGTCAGCGGGATGCGGTTCGGCCAGGGCGGCAGCCGGATGGTGCCCGGCCGCAGCCAGTACAGGATCGAGCCCATCGGCGGGAAGAACCGATTGTTCAGCGGCCCGAACCCGCAGCCCAGCCCGATCACCTCGAAGGCCATCGTGTACAGCACGACCTTCTCGAAGACGATCGGCTCGCTCCACCAACGCGCCACGACGGTGCAGCCGGCCAACCCACCCAGGCCGGCTGTGGTCCGCACCACCAGCCACGCCCCCAGGACGTAGAGCGCGATCTTGACGACGTAGAGCAGGTGCAGCACGACCGGGGCGCCGAAGCCCACCTCGGCCCAGTGTCGGGCCATCGGGCGGATCTTCTCGCTGCGGGTGCCGGTGCTCCATTCGGCGAAGTCGACGACCGGAATGTCGGGTTTGAGGAATCCCATGCCGAAAGACTAGAGTCATGGCGACTGCGTTCCCCCCGGAGCATCAGCCCCACGTCCGGACCCGTTCGCGGTGGTCCGAGCATTCGCGGCAGCTTCGACAGCAGCCGGGGGGCGACGGCCGACAGGCCGACATGGTCCTGAGCACGATCGACCGCGACACACCCGTCGCACGCCGTTCGACCCGGGTGCAGGCACGTAGTATCGGATAGCGATCTAGATTGCCGTGGGGCAGCCCGACGACAGCGAATGACGAGGTTAAGGTGCCATGGCTCGCGACTTCGCCGAGATCGAGCTGCTGACCGAGCTGGAGCCGACGGTCGCCGAGTGCGTGAACCGGCACCTGGAGATCACCACCACCTGGAACCCGCACGATTACGTGCCGTGGGGCGAGGGGCGCAACTTCGCCGCGCTGGGCGGTGTCGACTGGGCCGACGGACAGTCGAAGCTGTCGGAGGTCGCTCGGGTCGCGATGATCACCAACCTGCTGACCGAGGACAACCTGCCCTCCTACCACCGGTACATCGGCGAGAATCTCTCCGTCGACGGCGCCTGGGGAACCTGGGTCGGCCGGTGGACCGCCGAGGAGAACCGGCACGGCATCGCGATGCGCGACTACCTGGTGGTCACCCGCAGCGTCGACCCGGTGCAGTTGGAGATCGACCGGATGGACTTCGTCAGCCGCGGCATCCACGCCCCCGAGGAGTTCGAAGGCGTCCTGGTCCAGCTGGCCTATGTCACCCTCCAGGAGGTGGCCACCCGGATCAGCCACCGCCAGACCGGCCGGGTCTGCGACGACCCGGTCGCCGACGCCATGCTCAAGCGGATCGCCCAGGACGAGAACCTGCACGCGGTCTTCTACCGCACCGTTCTCGGCGCGGCCTTCGACCTGGCGCCCGATCAGGCGATCGAGGCCGTCACCAAGGTGATCCGGGAGTTCGATATGCCCAGTCGCGGGATGCGCAATTGGCGGCGCAACGGCGTGCTGATGGTCAAGCACGGCATCTATGACCTGCGCCAGCACCTCGATGACGTGCTGCAGCCGATTCTGCGCACCTGGAAGATCTTCGAGCGCAACGACTTCGGCCCGCGTGGAGACCAATACCGCAATGAGCTGGGCGAGTTTCTGGACAAACTGCAGCGTGACGTCGTCCGCTTCGAGGAGCGCCGCGCCCACCTGTTGGAACGGGACGCGGCACGGGCGGCGCGCGCGGCTGACACCCGCGTCGCGGGCTGATCCCCCAGCCCGCCACCCAGGTTATCGACCGACGTTGTCGCCGACCCCGAACGTACGTGTCGGGCGGAGGTCCGGGACAGGGGAGCGTCAGCCGGCCTTGAGCGCGCGCGCCGGTCGTCCGCTGTAGGCGCTCAGCGGGCGGATCAGGGCGTTGGCTGCGGTCTGCTCGATGATGTGGGCGGTCCAGCCGACGATCCGACTCATCACGAACATCGGGGTGAACATGCCGATGTCGAAACCCATCAGGTAGTAGGCGACCCCGGTCGGGTAGTCGACGTTCGGCTTGAGCTTGGTGGCCTCGTACATCCCGGTCTCCAGGATTTCGTAGATATCCAGCCAGCGCTGACCGTCGCGGTCCGCGGCGACCCGGTCCAGCGCGGCCTTCATCGTCGGCACCCGGGAGTCACCGCGCTTGTACACCCGGTGACCGAAGCCCATCACCTTCTCCTTGCGGGCGAGCTTGGTGCGCAACCACTCCGCCGCCTTGGCTGGCTGGCCGATCTCGATCATGTCGTGCATGACCGCTTCGTTGGCGCCGCCGTGCAGCGGTCCCTTCAGCGCGCCGATCGCCGCGGTGACCGCACTGTAGATGTCGGAGCGGGTCGAGGTAACCACCCTTGCGGCGAAGGTGGACGCATTGAAGCCGTGCTCGGCGTAGAGGATCATCGACTCCTCGAAGGCGGAGACGATGACCGGGTCGGGCACCTCGCCGAAGCACATCCGCAGGAAGTTCTCCGCGTAGCCGAGTTGGCTGTGCGGTGCCACGGGTTCCAGACCACGACGCCGCCGCATGTCGACGGCGACGACGGTCGGCAGCACCGCGAGCATGCGCAGCGCCTTGGCGTAGTTCGCCGACTCGGAGTCGTCGTCTTCGGCGGGGTCCTCGGCACCCAGGTAGCTGACCGCGGTGCGCACCACGTCCATCGGGTGGCAGGTCTCCGGCAGCTTGGCCAGCAGGGCCAACAGCGACTGGTCCAGCCGGCGGCTGGCCCGCTCCCGCTGGCAGAACAGCGCCAACTCGGAATCGGTCGGCAGTTCGCCGTGCCAGAGCAGGTAGGCGACCTGCTCGAAGCTGCAGTGCGCGGCCAGATCCTGCACCGGGTAGCCGCGGTAGATCAGCGAGTTGGTCTGCGGGTCCACTTTGGAGATCGCGGTGGTGTCGACGACGACACCGGCCAGGCCCTTGTGGATCTCCGGTTCGATGGTGGCGGCGGTCGTCATTGCGATTCTCCTAGCGTGAAATTGAACAACTCGGTGTCGAACTGGTTGTACTCGACGTAGCGGAGCAGTTCGTAGAGCCGGCTGCGATGCTGCATCTGGTTCAGAAGACCGGATTGTGTTCCGGCCGAGTCGATCTCCCGTAGACCCGTCTCCACGGCGAACATCGCCAGCCGCAGCGTGGTAACCGGGTAGATGACCGCGTTGTAGCCGACGTCGGTGAGCTGACGCACGGTCAACAACTCCGACTTGCCGAACTCGGTCATGTTGGCCAGCAGCGGGACGCTGACCGCGGCCCGGAACCGGGCGAACTCGTCCGGAGTCCGCAGCGCCTCGGTGAAGATCAGATCGGCGCCCGCGTCGGCGTAGGCGCGCGCCCGGTCGATCGCCGCGGGAAGGCCCTCGATGCCGGCGGCGTCGGTGCGGGCGCAGACGACGAAGTTCGGGTCCCGGCGCGCCGAGACCGCAGCTCGCAGCCGTTTGACCATCTCCGCGGTCGGGACCACCGCCTTGCCGTCGAGATGCCCGCAGCGCTTCGGGTTCACCTGGTCCTCCAGGTGGCAGCCGGCCAGGCCGGCATCCTCCAGCACCGTGACGGTGCGCGCGGCGCTCATCGGCTCGCCGAAGCCGGTGTCGGCGTCGATCAGGGTGGGCAGATCGGTGACCGCGGCGATCTGCGCGCCCCGGCCGGCCACCTCGGTCAGCGTGGTCAGCCCGATGTCCGGCAGGCCCAGGTCGGCGGCGAGCACCGCACCGGAGACGTAGACGCCCTCGAAGCCGATCTCGGCGATCAGTTTGGCCACCAGCGGTGAGAACGCCCCCGGGAAGCGCTGCAGCTCACCGGAGTCCAGGCCGGACCGAAACGCCGCCCGCTTTGCTGCGGCGCTGCCGGCCGACGCCAACAGCCCGCTCATCGGGAGATCCCGTCCGGCGTCTCCGGCGCCGTCGCCAGCACCGCCGGGTCCACCACGATGTTGAGCGCCGTCAGCTCGCCGGCCTTCAACCCGGCCAGGCTTTCGGCGACGGCCAGGAAGCGTTGCTGCTCGTCGGTGTCCACCACGCCCTCGGCGAGGTCGGTGAACTTGGCGGCGTATTGTTTCCGGCCGAACGGGCGCGCCCCCAGCGGATGGGCGTCGGCGACGGCGAGCTCGTCGGTGATCACCTCACCGCCCTTCAGGGTGACCTCGGCACGCGCACCGAACGCCTTCTCCTTCGGATCGGTGGAGTGGTAGCGACGGGTCCACTCCGGATCCTCGACGGTGGAGATCTTGCGCCACAGGTCGATGGTGTCCGGCC